>NZ_JBHVDX010000107.1:0-31793 GCF_042802555.1 Streptomyces sp. NPDC057474
GTCACACACAACCCTCAGCCGTAGAACTCATCCCGCTGCCGCGTCCCTCTCCGACAGCACCTGGTCTCTCACCGCCAGGCGCCGCAGCATCTCCAGGACGCGGTCGCGGGCCTCGTCCGCCGCGTCGATCGCTTCCATGCACTGCCAGTAGGTCGCTTCGTCGTCGGCCCCGCTGGCGAGGCCGACGAGGGCGATGCCGACCTCGCCGAGGAGGACGCCGAGTCGCAGGAGAGACTCGTGGGCATCGCCCAACTCGGTGAGCTGGGCGGCACGTAGATCGCCCACACCGAGCGGCGGGGCACCGAGTATGCCGCAGCCGCTGCCGGCCAACTCGGTCAACCCCAGGGCCTCGCCCCGCAGTTCGGGTGGCCCCGAGACCGCGAGGCGGCTGCCGATCGCCTGGGCGAGGGCATAGGACTGCCACGCCTCCGCCATGAGCTGAGGTCCTTCGGCGCTGCCCGCCAGAGCACGCCTGCTCGCCAAGATGAGTCGCACCGCATCCATGCGCTGCCCCCGACTGTCCCGACGCGCTCTCACACGTCCGCCCGAACTCCTGCCCGTTCATTACCCACAGTGAGGGCCGCTGAGACAGAAAGCCAGAGGAAGCCTGAAATCTGTGGATAACAAGTCGACTGTGGACAACTTTTCAACTCCGGAGAGTGACAACCGCATGGACGCGATCACCGTCCAGCGCCGTCAGGCTTCTCCGGCGCCGGAAATCTCCGTTCGTTGCGGTCGATCTTCGCATCCAGGGCTGACAGCGGATCGATGCCCAGCACCTCGCAGAGCTGGAGCAAGTAGGCGAGTACGTCGGCGACTTCGTCCGTGACGCGGTGGGCGGTCTCCGGGTCCGCCATCACGCGCGCCGACTCGCCCGGCGTCAGCCACTGGAAGATCTCGACGAGTTCGGACGCCTCGACGCTCAGCGCGGAGACCAGGTTCTTCGGCGTGTGGTACCGCTGCCAGTCCCGGGCGGCGGCGAACTCGGCGAGCCGCCGCTGCAAAGACGGTACGTCCGGGCTCGACGGGCCTTCGGCCGGCGACACCCCGGCGGATTCAGGATCTTTCACTTGTTCAGGTCTACCACCGTCACCCCGGCCACCCCGGCGACCCAGGACGCGTCGCTCACCGCGCCGACCAGCCGAATGTGCCCGCGCTCGCACATCCGGGCCGCCAGCCGCACCAACTCCAGGGCCTGCCTCGGGTCGAGAGCCCGGTCGAAGCCGTCGGCGAGGACCGTGAGCGTCTGAAGAGCCGCAGGCACCTCCGCGACCGGGTCGACCTCCAGCACCCCGGGGCCGGTGAACAGCACAAGGGCCAGCGCGAGGTACCGCAACTCCCCGTCTCCGAGCAGGCCCAGGGCCGTCCGCACCCCGTCGCCCCGGTCCAGCACCGCCCGTACCGCCCCGTCGCGCAGCGGCTCGGCCAGCAGATCGAGGACCGGTCCCACGCAGCCGTCGCGAACGGCCCCGACGAGCAGCGCGTGCCGTCGGCCGCACTCCGTCCGCGTACGCCACAGCACGTCGGCGAGGTTGTCGCAGCCCCGGAGCAGCCGTCCGGAGCCGAGCGGCACGGCGGTGCGCATCCGGCCGGGGCGCGGATCGCAGGCGTAGACCGAGCGGAGCGCGACCACCATCTGCTCGGCGGCGGCGAGGACCTGGCGCTGGCCGTCCGTCTTGCCGGCGACGCGCAGCGGGAGCAACGCGGTGCCGAGGCGGTCGTCGGGCAGGGGGCCGCGGGTGACCGGGGACGAGCCGGCCGTGTGCCAGGAGGCCTGGACGACGGGGCGGCTCGGGTCGACCAGCGCCGTCTGCAGCAGGGTCAGTCCGCCGGCCGTCAACCGCTCGCCCACGATGCGGAGTTCGGGCTCGGCCTGTACGGCGACGTCGAGGTGGACGGGTCCTTCGGGGCCGTCGGCCGTGCAGCCGATGCGGAAGCCGCGCCGCCGTTGGGCGTCGGGGCGGGCCCGTTCGGGGACGCAGCTCCGCGGGTCGGGGAAGACCTCGTCGAGGTGGGCGCCGCCGCCAAGTCTCGCCAGCGCCTCGTACGCCCGTAGCGCGGTGGTCTTGCCGCTGCCGCTGCGTCCCGCGAGGAGGGTCAGCGGCCCCAGCGGGAGGAAGGCCCCCCGGTGCCCGGCGAAGGCGGAGAGCCGCAGCTCGGTGACGCTCGGCCGCTCCGGACGCGCCCCGGCGTCCGCGCCGGGCAGCACCGGCGACAGGGATGACACGGTCATATCCGGACAGTAAGGGCCCGCACGTCAGGCGAACCGTTCCGCCCAGTGGATCTTCCTACGATCGAGGGAGCGCCCCGGCGTGACCCTGGACGCCCCGGACCGGTCGAGGGCGCCCGACCGGGCGGGAGCGCCCCGCCCCGCCGAGGGCGCCCGGGCGGGCCAAGGAGCCCTCCGCGTCGAGCGTCACACTCCGGGGACCCCGGCGCCTTCCATCAGCCCCCGCACCTCGGTTCCCCGCGGCGTGAGAAGGAACACGTTCCGGTCGACCCGGTGCATTCCGCTGGCGAGGCCGAAAACAACCCCTGTGCTGAAATCCAGCACACGCTTGGCGGTGTCGGCCTCCGCGCCCGACAGATCCAGCAGCACCGGAATGCCCGCCATCAGCGTCTCCGCCACGTCACGGGCGTCCGCGAAGACGTTGACGCGCAGCACCACGAAGCGGCGCCGGGCCTCGGTCTCGGCTTCCGGTATGGTCCGGTGGCCGACCGCGGAGGGCCAGGCGTCCCGGCCCCGCAACGGCACGACCTGGGCGAGCCCCTCCCACTGTTCGTCGGTGACATCGTGGCTGTTCACCCTGTTCACCGGCCTTCCCCCTGGCTCGCACTGAATGACTGCATCAGCCAATTCTTACGCATGGTCACCCGTTCGGCCCAACAGCGACACGGACCGCGACACCTCCTTTCGGGACAACGGCCGAAACCCGCCCTCACAGCCCCTTGCGCGGCCGTGTGTGGCGGGCGTAACGCCTCATGATCAGGTCATGTGACACAGGCGTAACGGGCAATTCGTACGATCGGGCCTGCCGGGCCGTGTCCCGGAAGCTGAGCGGAAGCCGACCGGCCGCCGTACCAAGCAGCGACCGGACGCCGCACGGACAGGCAACCGGCCGCCGTGCCGGACAGCGACCGGTGGACCGACCGCACGACCGACCGGACACCCCGGACGCCGACAGAGAGGGGCCGCCCGTGGCCGCACAGGGCCCGCAGAGCACCACTACCCAGGTGCGGACCGTGTGCTCGTACTGCGGTGTCGGCTGCGGCATGCTCCTGGACGTCGGGATGGGCCCCGACGGCCGGCGTACGGTCCTGCGGGCGACGGGCGACAAGTCCCACCCGGCGAACTTCGGCCGCCTCTGCACCAAGGGCGCGACCACGGCCGACATGCTGGCCGCGCCCGGCCGCCTCACCACCGCCCTCGTACGGGACGACCGGGGCGACGAGCCGGTCCCCGCGCCGGTCTCCGACGCGATCGCCGAGACCGCCCGGCGGCTGCGCGCGATCATCGACGAGCACGGGCCCGACGCGTTCGCCTTCTACGTCTCCGGCCAGATGAGCCTCGAAGCCCAGTACCTGGCGAACAAGCTGGCCAAGGGTTTCATCCGCACCAACCAGATCGAGTCGAACTCGCGGCTGTGCATGGCGAGCGCCGGCACGGGCTACAAGCTGTCGCTGGGCGCCGACGGGCCGCCCGGCTCGTACGAGGATCTCGACAAGGCGGACGTCTTCCTCGTCATCGGCTCGAACATGGCGGACTGCCACCCGATCCTGTTCCTGCGGATGATGGACCGGGTCAAGGCCGGCGCGAAGCTGATCGTCGTCGATCCGCGTCGCACGGCCACGGCCGAGAAGGCCGATCTGTTCCTGCAGATACGTCCGGGCACGGACCTCGCGCTGCTGAACGGGCTGCTGCATCTGCTGCACGCGAACGAGCACACCGATCCCGGCTTCATCGCCGCCCACACCGAGGGCTGGGAGGCGATGCCCGACTTCCTCGCCGAGTACGCGCCGGACACCGTCGCCGGCATCACCGGCATCCCGGCGGACGACATCCGGGAGGCCGCACGGCTGATCGGCGAGGCCGCCGAGTGGACGAGCTGCTGGACCATGGGGCTCAACCAGTCCACGCACGGCACCTGGAACACCAACGCGCTCGTCAATCTGCATCTGGCGACCGGCGCGATCTGCCGCCCGGGCAGCGGCCCGTTCTCGCTCACCGGCCAGCCCAACGCCATGGGCGGGCGCGAGATGGGTTACATGGGGCCGGGGTTGCCCGGCCAGCGGTCCGTGCTCGTGGACGAGGAGCGGGCGTTCGTCGAGGAGTTGTGGGAACTGGCCCCGGACAGCCTGCGCAAGGACGGGGTCGGCAAGGGCACCGTCGAGATGTTCCAGAAGATGGCCGACGGGGAGATCAAGGCCTGCTGGATCATCTGCACCAACCCGGTCGCCTCGGTCGCCAACCGGAAGACCGTGATCGAGGGTCTGGAGGCCGCCGAGTTCGTCGTCACGCAGGACGTCTTCGCGGACACCGAGACCAACGCGTACGCCGATGTCGTCCTGCCCGGTGCCCTGTGGACCGAGTCCGAGGGCGTCCTCATCAACAGCGAGCGCAACCTCACGCTCGCCGCCCCCGCCGCCGACCCGCCGGGCGAGGCGATGGCCGACTGGCGGATCATCGCGGCCGTCGCGCGGGAGATGGGCTTCGAGAAGGGTTTCTCGTACGACAGCGCCGAGCAGGTCTTCGAGGAGATCAAGCAGGCGTGGAACCCGAAGACCGGGTGGGATCTGCGGGGCGTGACGTACGAGCGGCTGCGGTCGGTGTCGGTGCAGTGGCCGGCGGCTTCGGAGGACGGGCCTGCGCGGAATCCGATCCGGTACGTGGTGGGGAACGGTGACACGGGTGGTGAGGCGGGCCGAGGGCTGCTCTTCCCCACCGCCAGTGGGCGGGCCGTGTTCCACGCGCGGCCGCACATGCCGGCCGCCGAGATGCCGGACGACGACTATCCGTTCGTGCTCAACACCGGGCGGCTGCAGCACCAGTGGCACACGCTGACGAAGACGGGCAAGGTCGCCAAACTCAACAGGCTGAACCCCGGGCCGTTCGTGGAGGTGCATCCGCAGGACGCGCGTGAACTGGGCGTCCAGGACGGCGACTCCGTGGAGGTCGCGTCGCGGCGGGGGCGGGCCGTGCTGCCGGCGGTGGTGTCGGACCGGGTGATGCCCGGGTGCGTGTTCGCGCCGTTCCACTGGAACGACCTGTTCGGGGAGTATCTGAGCATCAACGCGGTGACCAGCGACGCGGTGGATCCGCTGTCGTTCCAGCCGGAGTTGAAAGTGTGCGCGGTGTCGCTGGCGAAGGTGGCGGCGCCGGTCCAGGTCCAGGTCCAGGTCCAGGTACCGGTCGAGAGCAGGCCCACGGGGACGCTCGTGCCGGCGACGGTGACCGTGCCGGCGGCGGTCACTTCGGGTGCCAACCCGTTCGGCCTCGAACCCTCGCCCCCGCCCGTCCTGTCCGCCCAGGAGCGCCAGTACCTCACCGGCTTCCTCGCCGGACTCGGCTCCGGGGTGCAGGGTGTGCCGGTGCTGCCGGTGGACGCGCCGTTCAAGCCCGAGCACGCGATATGGGTGAACGGCGTGCTCGCCGGGATGTACTCGCGGTCGGCGGCTCCGAGCGCGGCGCCCGCTGTCGCCGAGCCCGCCGGGCGTGAGGTCGTGGTGCTGTGGGCTTCGCAGACCGGGACGGCGGAGGAGTTCGCGGTGGCTGCGGCCGAGCATCTGGGGACGGCGGGGCACCGCGCGACGCTCGTCGGCATGGACGAGGCCGTCCCGGACCAACTGCCGCTCGGGGCCGACCTGTTGCTGATCACCAGCACCTTCGGGGACGGCGACGCACCCGACAACGGCTCCGGGTTCTGGGACGCGCTGTCCCACCAGGAGGCCCCCCGCCTGGACGGCGTGCGCTACGCCGTGCTGGCCTTCGGCGACTCCTCCTACGACGACTTCTGCGGGCACGGCCGCCGACTGGACGCCCGGCTCGACGAGCTGGGCGCGGTGCGCCTGGCCCCGCGTACGGACTGCGAGCCGGACTACGAGCCGTCGGCGGACGCCTGGCTGGGCCAGGTCATCACCGCGCTCGGCACGGAGACGGACAGCGGCAGCGGCAGCGGCAGCGGCAGCGGCAGCGGCAGGAACGAGCACACGGACCCGGGAGCGAGGCCGCAGGCCACCACCGCCCCTCAGACCGGTACGCCCGCCTCCGCGCCCACCCCCCGTTCCGCCAAGCCCACGCCCGCCGCCGCCCGGCTGGTCGGAAACCGGCTGCTCAGCCTGCCCGGGGCCGGCAAGGAGGTGCGCAGGTTCACCTTCGACACCAGCGGGACGGCACTGTCGTACGAGGCGGGTGACGCGCTCGGCGTGCGGCCGGTCAACTCCCTTGATCTGGTGGCGGAATGGCTGGCGGTGACCGGCCTGGACGGCTCGACTCCCGTGGAGGTCAACGGCGTTGGCGAGGTTCCCTTCGCCGAGGCCCTGCACCGGCATCTCGACGTCACCCGGATCACCTCGGACGTGCTCCGCTTCGTCTCCGAACGGACCCGGGACAACCGGGAGTTGAAGAAGCTGATGCGCCCTGACAACAAGGACGGGCTGGCACAGTGGTCGTGGGGACGGCAGGCCGTCGACGTGGTCACCGAGTTCGCCGTGCGGGCCTCCGCTCAGGAGTGGACCGGCGTCTTCAAGCGGCTCCAGCCCCGGCTGTACTCCATCTCGTCGAGCCCGCTCGTCGACCCGCACCACGTCTCGCTGACGGTGTCGGTCGTGCGGTACGAGAACCTGCGCGGACGCCGGCGCGGCGGGGTCTGCTCGCCCTTCCTCGCGGACGGCGAGCCGGACCTGGAGGTGCCGGTCTTCGTCCAGCGCTCGCCGCACTTCCGGCCGCCGACCGACCCGGTGACCCCCATGATCATGGTCGGTCCCGGTACAGGCGTCGCCCCCTTCATCGGCTTCCTCCAGGAACGGCAGGCCCTCGGCCACCGGGCGCCCAACTGGCTGTTCTTCGGGGAGCAGCACCGGGCGACGGACTTCTACTACCAGGAGGAGCTGACGGCTCTTCAGGAGTCGGGCGTGCTCAGCCGGTTGGACACCGCGTTCTCCCGTGACCAGCGCACCAAGGTCTATGTCCAGGACCGTATGCGCGAGCACGGACCGGAGCTGTGGCACTGGCTCCGGGACGGCGCCCGCTTCTACGTCTGCGGCGACGCCTCCCGCATGGCGAAGGACGTCGACCAGGCCCTGCGGGACATCGCGGTCACGCACGGCGGGATGACCGAGGGCGAGGCCGCCGCGTATGTGAAGCAGCTGGCGACGGAGAAGCGGTACGTACGGGACGTGTACTGAGCCGTTGCCTCCGGCTACTGAACCGTTGTCTCCGGCGCTTCGTCGTTTCTCCGGCGCTTCGCCCGGTCACCTCTCCGGCGCTTCGCCGGACGTGGGGGCCTCGGCCACGACCGCCAGGTCGTCCTCCGGCGCGAGCAGGGCGGCCAGGGCGCTTCCGAGGAGGTCCTCGTCGTCGGCGATGAGGAGCCGGATCATCGCGCCGCTCCCTTCGCGTGACCGGCGTGATCGAGGGCCTTCGATGATGGCGGCCGGCACCGACCACGTCCCTGTTCGCACCGACTGACCCTTCAGCGGCGCCGTCTTCCCCGCCGCCGGCGACCCGGCACCCCAACTCGACGAGACGTCCACGCCGAACGAGCGGATACGGGGCGAACGGTCCAACGCGCTGGAGCAGTTCCCGGCACTGGCCGAGCGGATCGGGGCCTGAACCCACCGGAAACCCACCGGAAACCCTCCGGAAGCCCCTCCGGCAGCCCCTCCGGAAGACGACTTTGCCATCTCTTTACAACGCGTCCCACCGCTGTCTCGTCTCTCCGCTCGATACGTGATGCCGCCGCGAGCCCGGGCAACCGGACGGGCGGCCCGCGAAGCCGTCGGCCCCGTCGAACCAGAGGGGGCCGACGGCCCGAGGAACCCGACGAGAGAGAGCGACTCATGCGCCGAACCGTCCTCAGTGCCACGGCACTCGCCTTCACCGCCGTGCTGGCGATCGCGCTCCCCGCGTTCGCCGACGGCACGAGCCCGACTCCCGTACCGCAGGAGGCCTCCACGGCCCCGAGCCCGGTCTCGTCCGACCCGGCCGCCGAGCCTCCGGCCGAGGCCGAACCCACCAAGGCCCCGGACAACGGCGACGCGACCCCGGTGCCGAGCCAGGTCTCCGTCGTCCCCGGCGGCGCGCCTGACACTGGTGCGGTGTCGGAGTCGGAGGGGTCCGGCAGCGCGGGCGTACTGGCCGGCACGGGCGCCACCGCGGTACTCCTCGGCGGCGGCGCGGCCGTCGTTCTCGTACGCCGCCGACGGGCGAACAGGGCGTGACCTTGTTCTCCAGGCGCGCCTTCGCCACCGCGGCGACGGCCTCGCTGCTCGTGAGCTGCGACGGCCGACGAACCGACAACGCCACGACCGCACCCTCCGCGGGCGACACATCCCCACGCCCGTCCTCGCCGTCCTCGCCGTCCTCGCCGTCCGCGCCGTCCACCACCGGCGCCGCGCGCCCCCTCGGCCGCTCGGTCCCGGTCAGACTGCTGATACCGGCCATCGAGGTCGATACCCCGGTCATCCGGCTGGGGTTGGCCCCGGACAACACCGTGGAGGTGCCGCCGATCACGGCGCACGACCGGGCGGGCTGGTACCAGCACTCACCGACACCGGGGCAGACCGGCCCGTCGGTGATCCTGGGCCATGTCACGGTCGGTGCCTACGGGGACGGGGTCTTCCACGATCTCGCCCGGCTGCGGCGGGGCGAGCGGATCGAGGCGCGCCTGGAGAACGGCACGGCACCGGAGTTCACCGTCGACTCCGTACGGACGGTCGCCAAGGCCGACTTCCCCGCGGACGAGGTCTACGGCAACGTGGACCGTCCCGCTCTGCGCCTCATCACCTGCGGCGGCCCCCGCACGGGGGACGAGTATCGCGACAACGTGATCGTCTTCGCCACGCTGAGCCCCACGGACCGGTGACACCTGGCCCGGTACCCCACAGCCCACCATTCAACCCACCATTCAACCCACCACGCGAACCGCCAACCGCCCGCCCCCCACTGCCACTTGTCGCACCATCACGACCATGGAGAGCGTTGAAACGGTCCCGTGAGAAGGCCGCGTCCGAACTGTTCGCCGCCCTCTACCCGCGCCTCGCCGGCTGGTGCCGCCGACTGGTCGACGACGACGAGACGGCCCATGAGATCGCGTCGGAGGCGTTCACGCGGCTCTGGGCCCGCTGGACGTCCGTGGCGGAGCCGCACGGTTTCCTCTACGTCACCGCGGCCAACCTCGTCCGGGACCACTGGCGCAAGCTCGAACGCGAACGCAGGGCGATGCACCGGGCCACCGCCGAAGCCGCGGTGCTCCCGCAGTCCGACCACGCCGAGCAGTCCGACCCCTCGGTCCGGCTGCTCGTGCAGTCGCTGCCGGAACGGCTGCGTGTGCCGATCCTGCTGCACTACTACGCTGACATGCCGATCCGGGAGGTGTCCGCGCTGACCGGACGCAAGGAAGGAACCGTCAAGGCCGACCTCCACGCGGCCCGCGAACTGCTCCGCGCCCACCTGAGGAGAAGCCTTGATCACACGCCCTGACGAGGGCCCGGACTTCGAGCCCGACGACCCGCTCACCGTCATCCTGCGTCCCCCGGCCGACCGCCTCGGCCCACCCCCCGGCCGCTACGAGACGATCCGCCGCACCGCAGCGCGCCGCCGCCTCGTCCGAGCCGCGGCCGGCGCCGCCGCGACCTGCGCGGCCGTCGCCCTCATCGCCCTCCCCCTGCACCTCGCCAGGAACGACGCCCCTGCCTCCCCCTCGGTCCCCCTGGCCCCGCCCCCCGCGGCCAGCCCCTCCCCCACGCCGCCGACCCCCGGCACCCCCGGGACCCCCGGCACCGTTCCGCCCACCGAAGAACCCACCGAACAACCCACCGAACAACCCCCGAGCCCCGTCCCCTCGGCCCCGCCTGCCAAGTCCGGTGCCCAGACCACTACGCCTTCGGCGACCCCGACCCCGGCCGCCGAACCCTCGGCCCTGCGCAACTCGCCCGACGAGAACTGAGCCACCGTCGCGAAACGCACCGCGCGCGGCAGCCCGCCCCCTCCGCGGCCGACAGGATCAGTTCTGTTCGCCACCGGCCGTGACGGACTTGATGACAGCGGCGGTGAACTCGGTGGTGGAGGCGGATCCGCCGAGGTCGCGTGTCGAGATGCCGGAGGTGATCGCCTCGGCGACCCCCCGCTCGATGGTCTGCGCGGTGGCGGCGAGGGCGGGGTCGCCATGGCGCGCGGCGAGCCACTCGACGAGCATGGCGCCCGAGAGGATCATGGCGACCGGGTTGGCGATGTTCCGCCCGGCGATGTCAGGGGCGGACCCGTGCGAGGCCTGGGCCATGGCAGTGTCGGCGGAGGCGTTGATCGAGGGCGCGGTGCCGAGCGAGCCACTGATCTCACCGGCGAGGTCGGAAGGATGTCGCCGAACATAGAGGCCGAAGCGGTTCAGGGGTTCGACGTCGGCTCGACCGGTCTACGTCGACGCACGCTGCGAACGGTCACCGGCTCGCTCGCCCCCGGCGCAGTCCGCCTGGATGCGGGCGTGGACCGCGGCGAGGCCGCGATGCGGCGTACGGGTGCGGACACCGTCGACGCGGAAGCCTGGCGGCCGTGGCGCACCTACGCGATGCACCACTTCCGGTACGCCGCCGACCGGTCCCGTACACCGCAGCGTGACGTCCGAATCCCGCCAGCAACCTCTACCGCGGCGCACCAGGGTGAGAGGTGCGACGAGAAGTGACGAGAAGGAGGCGACCATGACTGTCTGGTCGACCATCGCCAGCCCGCTGGGCGACCTGCTGCTGGTGGGCGAGAAGGAAACCGACGACGGGGTCACGCTGACCTCGCTGTCCATGCCCGGCCGGCGCAACCCACCTGCCGTACGTGCCGACTGGGTGCACGACCCCGAGCCGTTCGCGGACGTCGTCGGCCAGCTGGCCGCGTACTTCGCGGGGGAACTCACGCGGTTCCACATCCGGTTCACCCCGGCCGGCACGGACTTCCAGCGGCGCGTGTGGCGTGCCCTGGAGGAGATCCCCTTCGGCACGTCGACCACCTACGGCGCCCTCGCCGAACAGCTCGGCGTCCCCCGTCACGGTGTCCAAGCCCTGGGCGCGGCGATCGGAGCGAACCCGCTGCTGCTGGTGCGGCCGTGCCATCGCGTGATCGGCGCTGACGGCACCATGCGCGGCTACGCCGCCGGCGTCGAACGCAAGGTGCGTCTGCTGACCCACGAAGGCGTGCTCCAGCCCACGCTCATGTGAACCAGGGCCCGGACCCGGGCCCGGAGCACACCTTCATTATCCAAGGAGTTCCTCATGACGATCAATACGACCGATCGCATCGGCGACCGTGTCGCAGCCGGGAACTGGGGAGCGCTGACCGACGACCTGAACGAGTACGGCAGCGCACTCACCCATCGGCTCCTCACCCTCGGGGAATGCCGTGCGATCTCCGCGCTGTACGACGAATCCGAACGCTTCCGCGCCACGATCGACATGGCCCGATACCGCTTCGGCAGCGGCCAGTACCGCTACTTCACCCACCAACTTCCGGGCGTGGTAGGTGAGTTGCGGGAGGCCTTCTATCCACGGCTGCTGCCCGTCGCACGGGACTGGGCCGAGAAGCTGGGGCAGCCCGCTCCCTGGCCCGACAGCCTCGAGGAGTGGCTGGAGATGTGTCATCGGGCCGGGCAGACCAAATCCGCTCAGATCCTGCTGCGTTACGGCACGGGCGACTGGAACGCCCTGCACCGCGACGTGTTCGGCGAGATGGTCTTCCCGCTCCAGGTCGTCATCGGACTCGACGCCCCCGGAACGGACTTCACCGGGGGCGAGTTCGTCATGACCGAGCAACGCCCCCGTGCCCAGTCCCGCGGAACGTCCACCACGCTGCCCCAGGGCCATGGGCTGGTCTTCACAACCCGCCACCGGCCCATCGCCTCCAGACGCGGCTGGTCCACCGGCCCGATGCGCCACGGCGTCAGCACCGTCCGCTCAGGGCAACGGCACACCCTGGGCCTGGTCTTCCACGACGCGGCATGACCACCGACGCGACGCGACGCGCGCAGCGCACGTACACGCTGATCGGCGCGGACGGTAAGCCGTATCGGAGCGACACCCCGGGCACACTGGGCGGGCACCGGCGCGCGCGGCTGTACGGGCGTCTGGACTGTGCCTCGGCGCTACGGACCCTCAGCCGCGGTCACTACGCGGCCCACCGGGTGTTCTTCCCGGACGAGGCCGCCGCGGCCGCCGCCGGCTACCGGCCCTGCGCCAGATGCCTCCCGGAGGCGTACGCCCGCTGGAAAGCCGGCGCACGCGCCACCGGGGCCGGCGGGGAGAGGGTCACCGAGTCATGAGCGGCCCCGATGCGGAGCCGGAGACCCGCTCGCCCCTGGTCTCAACCGAGGACCTGGCGCGATACGGCGTCCTGCCGCCGCCCGCTCCTCCCACCGGGCGCGAACTCGACGTGCTTCTCGCCATGCTGACGAACCGTCGGCCCAGGGTGGGGACGATCGTCGTCGGCCACAGCCGTGACGAGGTGTGCCGTGCCGCCGCGGAAGCCTTCGCCGCCGCCTGGCAGGCCCGCGACGGCACGGTCCTCACCACGGTGCACTGGCCCGAGACGGCCGCATCCTGGCTGCGCCCCGCGATCCGGCTGACGGCCGAGGAACCCGACGCCTGGGTGATCGCCGCGACCGTGCCCGGATTCGCCCAACTGGCCCGGCGGCTGCGCCACTCCACCGACTGGGATCCGGGCCGGACCTATGCCTTCGCCGCCCTCCGGGATTCCCGCCTCCCGGCACTCGCCGGGCCGCAGGCCGTGCACGGCCTGCGTGGTGCGACCGCCGACGGCGGCACCTGGCAGGTGCACCACGCCTGGGTCACCTCCCATCCACCCACGTGACCGCTCCGGCTCCCGGGGCAGGACCGGGGCAGCGCGCGACGGTCGGTGGACACGTCGGCGAGTTCCCGGTTCACTCGCCGCAGCCCACGGACGACGGCGACCTCGTTCTCGACCACGCTGTACATGCAGAAGGTGCTCGACTTCCCCGCCTTCACCACGGATTTGATCATCGGCCTTCCCGGGCTGCTGACCGTGCTCGGCGGCACCATCGCGCCGCGCCTGCTGGGCAGGATCGGGGCGCCGGCCGTGCTGTCCCTGTCCCTCGTGGTCCAGTGCGTGGGATACGGAGTGCTGCTCCTGCTCGGCGAGAGCTCCTCCACGGGCGTGGTTCCTCGTCCTCCTCGCCCTGGCGGTGGGCTTCTTCGCCACCACGGCCGCCGTCGGCAGCACCAGCCCGCCGACCGTCTCCGTACGCAGGGCCCGGGCCACCCGCACCCGCTCCGGCCAGGGCAGCAGGCCGACCAACACAGAACGCTCACGCTTGTATGCGCCCTGAGCATTGCGGCGTACGGCGACCCGCCGTGATCGTTGTCATGGCCGACGTCCCAACCGGGAGCGCTGCGAGGCCGCGAGAACTCGAACAGTAGGGCGGAGGCTGTTGTCTTTCACCTTGCTGTGGGCAAGGTCAGGGCCGCACTACGAACTGGAGATGGGTTTCGTCGGCCAGTCCAGCAGTCGGGCGCCGATCACCGCGGTCTGGAGGGTATAGCGGTGGACGGGTTCGGAAGGGTCGGCACCGGTGAGCTTGTGGATGCGTTCCAGGCGGTAGGTGAAGGCGCGCACGCTCAGCGAGAGCCGCCGGGCCGCCTCCGCGGACACACAGCCGGAGTCGAAATAGGCGGTGAGGGTGTCGAGGAGCGGCTGCGGGCCGCCGCGGGCGCCGCGCAGCGGGCCGAGAGTGTTTTCGACCAGGTCGGCCATGGCCTGCCGGTCGCGGGTGAGGACGGGGTAGACGAGGAGGTCGGCGGCGTGCAGCATGGGTTCGTCGAGTTCGAGGCGCTCGCCCAGGTCAAGGGCGTTCAGCGCCTCCTCGTAGGACTGGACGACACCGGCGGCGCCGGGTTGCGGACGGCCGATTCCCACCTGGCCACCGCCGGTGGCGGCGAACGCCTGCTTGGCGAAGTGGGCGAGCACCTCGCTCTGGTCTCCCGGGGCAATGCACACCAGCCGGCCGTCCTTGGTGGTGAGCAGGGTGCTGCGGTCGCCGAACCGGCCGATCAGCGCACGCTCCACCGCACGGAGAACCGTGTCTCCCTCTTCGTACGCGACCGGGCCGCGCGCCACGGCGACCGCGTGCTCGTACGACAGCCGCAGCCCGTACCGTTCCGCCCGCTGAGCCAGCCGGCCCAAATCGCTGCGGCCGTACAGCAGGTCGTCGATGAACTCGCGGCGGGCAGCTTCCTCCTGGCGTACGGCGAGCCGCTGTGCCCGTTCGTAGCCTTCGGCGAACGCGTCGACGGCCTGTGCCGCGGCGCCCAGCGCGTCGTCCACGGAAACACTTTCCCCGGTCGGCCAGTGCGCCCGAGTGGCTGCCCAGTGGGCGCCGACCAGGGCGCGCAGTCCGAGGCCGGCCTCTGCCGCCCGCTCACCCAGCGCACGGCGCGAAGCAAGTTCGTCCCGGCTCAGTCGGCGACCGGTCGCCGAGGCGTCCGCGAGGACGCGGGCGTACCCCTCCAGGTACGCCCCGTACTCTTCGGACACGTCCCGCCCCGCCATGTGGGTCCCCCCGAAGTCGATGCGCTGTTGACGTCTTTCTAGCGCATGGCCGCGGGAATGACCCGGTCGAGACCGGGTGGTTGCATGTCTCCGACAGTTGTCAGAGGCGCTGACATGCCATGGGGGGTGTCCACGCCCTCGCGGTGAGGGCCCTGCGCACCGATCCCCTGGCAAGGTGTCACCGCCGCGCCGCGGGCAGAGGCTCCGGCTGGTCAGCGCATACGCTCGACGGTCACCACCCGTACGCTGCCCCCAGGTGTGCCGGGAAGCCTGGTCGGCGGACATATCCGCCTGTCCGGAGGCTCTGATGCACCTCTTCCGCCACCGCCGCCTCTCCGGTCCAGTACCACCGTCCGGCCCTGACGTGGTCCGGCTGCGCGGGGACCTCGACGTTCGCAGTGCCGGACGGACGGGCCAGCGCCTCCTGCGGGTGATCGGGACAGGGCCGGACGTCCTGGAGGTGGATCTGACGGAGTTGCGGCACCTCAGTCCTGTCGGTTGTGCGGTGTTCTTCAGAGCCCTCCGGGCTGCGCGGGCACGCCTGCACACGACCCGGTGTTCGCCTCCGCGATCGTCGGCCGCAGGGAAGTCCCGGCGAAACTTCGGCGGTTGCCCGACGTGGAGAGCGGCAGCAACGACGGGCTCGCGCTGCCCGCCGTGCTCATCCTGATCGCCGCGGCCGGGCCGACCTCCGGGCACGCCGAGGCGTCGCTGGGGACGATCGCACTGGAACTGGTCCGGGCTGGACCTCGGTGTGTCCTGCCGTTCGTGGTGATCGAGCTCGTACGGTTCCGGCTGCCGGGCGCCGAACCGAAGCTGCAGCCGCTGCTGCCGCTGGCGATCGGCGTGATCCTGTAAGCGGTCTGGCACCTCACGCACGCCAACCCCTACCTCGCCGCGTTCGCCGCCGGTGCCGTACTCACCGCCCGGTCGCCGGCGGCGAAGGAGGCGTTCGAGCCGCTCGGGGAGGCGCTGGCAGAGCTGGCCAGGTTCGCTGCGCTGCCCGGCGGCGTATGCAGCAGTCGGCCGTGGAGTGGGAGCGGATCGACACGCGGTGGGGAGGAAAGCCAGCTGACCCGACCAGTTGTCAGCGAGACCGAGCGGGGCGGCGCAGTCCGCCCCCATCCGGGCGGCCAGGATCATCACGGCCGTCGGCTGATGCCCTGTGCCTGATCGACTGCCTGTGCTCGCACTGCCCGCCGGTAGAACCACTCGCTCAGCTGTGATCCGGCCACGAGCCCTCCCGCGAACATCAGAAGCCCGCCCTGCACCACGGAGGCGAGAAAGCCGGCGTCCTCGGAGTCCAGGTCGCTCCACCGCAGCAGCGGGCCGGTCAGCCCGCCGAGCCAGATCACCAGCAGTGCGACACCCCGGACGCGGATGCACCACGGGCTCGTACGGCTGCGGACTCGCTTCGGCGCCCAGCCCCGCAGCGAGGCGATGGCCGGGGGCAGCGCGAAGGCCGACCAGCCGATCAGCCAGAGCCACAGAAACACCACTCGTCCTCCGTACGGAAAGCCGCGCCCGCGGCGGAAAACCCGCACGCCGACCAAGTGCGATGCCAGACGGCTGATGCGCCTTCTCGCACAAGCCCGGGCGGTTCCAGGACCACCCGGGCTCGCTCCTGCGGTCGATGCCGACGTCAGCCGGTGATCTCGACCTTCCCGTTGGCCTCACTGGGCGCCGTCGTCGCGGGCTGCGACGCACCGCCGACCCGGCCGGTGATGCCCTTCAGCAGCTCGGCGAGGTCGACTCCGGTGGTCGAACCGAGCAGTTCGAGGCCCTGGGCCACGTTGTCGGCGACCGTGCGTGAGAGCTGACTGGCGCCGTCGGTGGAGATCACCGTCATCTTGTCGATCGCACTGAGCGGCTCGGACGCCTTGGCGACGACCTGCGGCAACACCTCCACCAGCATCTGCAGCACTGCGGCATCGCCGTACTGGGCGAAGGCATCGGCCTTCTTCTGCATCGCCTCGGCCTCGGCGGCACCCTTGGCACCGATCGCGGCAGCCTCCGCCTCACCCTCGAGGCGCACAGCGTCAGCGAGCGCGGCGCGCTGCGCCTTCTCACCCTCACCGGTCAGCCTGGCCCGCTCGGCGGTCGCCTCGGCCTCCTTGACCAGCGCGATGCGGCGGGCCTCGGCCTCCTGCTCGGCCTGGTAGCGGGCGGCGTCGGCGGGCTTGCGAACCTTGGTGTCCAGCTCACGGTCGGTCAGCGCGGCCTGCCGGGTGGCGACCTTCTCCTGCTCCGCAAGCACCTCCTGCTGCCGAGCGGCCTCGGCAAGCGGGCCGGCTGCGGCGGCACGGGCGGCGGCCTCGTCGGTCTCGGCCTTGATCTCGGCCTGCTTCAGCGCGAAGGTCCGCTGGGCGATGGCGATCTCCTCCTCGGCCTTCAGCCGGGCCTGCTCGGCGGCACGGCGGGCGACGGCCTCGGCGATGTCGGCCTCCTGCTTGGCACGGGCCGCCTCGGGGCGGCCGAGATCCTCCAGATAGGAGCCCTCGGTGGTGATGTCCTGGATCTGGAAGGCGTCCAGCACAAGGCCCTGCCCGGACAGGCTGGCCTCGGCCTCCTCGGCGACCTGACTGGCGAACGCGGCACGGTCGCGGATGATGTCCTCCACGGACATCCGGCCGACGATGGCGCGCAGCGCGCCGGAGAGCACTTCCTGGGTGAAGCCGACGATGCCGTCCTGCTGCATCAGGAACCGCTGGGCGGCGGCGCGGATCGAGTCCTCGGTGCCGCCGACTTTGACGATGGCGACGCCTTCGAGGTTCGCCTTGACCCCGCGCAGGGTGACCGCGCCGCGTACCGCGATCGGGATGTGACGTGACGACAGGTCGAGGGTGAACCGCTGCTGCACGAAGGGCACGACGAACACCCCGCCGCCGACCACGACCTTCTGGCCGCTGTTGTCGGTGAACACCCGGCCGGTCTCCGGGTCGGTGGCCTGCTTGCCGCGCCGGCCGGTGACGATGAACGCCTCGCTCGGGCCCGCCACTTTGTAACGGGTGACCACGACGAGGCCGAGCAGGACGAGGAGTGCGACGACTCCTATGACGGCGATGACTACTGGACTCATGGAGTCTTTCCCCTCAGCCCTCCCAGGGGACGGCAGATTGATACGGGTTCATGTGGATGAAGGGGCGGCGCCGGTGTATCGGCGCCCGATGTGCGGAGCGGCGATGCCGGTCAGCGTTCGACCGGGCGTACGGAGACCGCTGTCTGCGACAGCGTCTCCTCCACCCAGATCTCCGCGCCTCGAGCCACCGGGCTTGGGCTCTTCGCCGCGAGCTTCACCGGTTGCCCGGCCCGGTGGACCAGCACCTCGCCGTAGCCGCCGGCCGGAATGGCCGTCACCACCGAGCCCGCGGCGCCGATCAGGTCGTCGTGGCGCGGGGCAGCGCCGGACCGGTCGTTCAACAGCGCGCGGCTGAAGCGGTAGGCGAGCCAGCCCGTGGCGGCTCCGGCGGGCCCTCCGACCGCGGTGGCGCCGACCGCGCCGAGCCCGGTGGTGCCCATGACGATCGCGCCGGAGAAGCCGAGCATGGACACGAACCCGGCGATGACCGGAAGCGACAGCCAGCCGTCGAAGAGACCGTCGAGCGCGTCGACGCCGTCGAAGAGGCCCTCAAGGACACCGTCGAAGACGAGGGACAGGACGAGGAGTACGACTCCTGCGATGCCGAGACCCAGAAACCAGGCCATCCGCCCTTCACCACCTCTCCCCCACTGCCACCGCGCCGGTGACCGCAATACTCACACGTAGACCCTGACGAAAACACTGCCTGGTTCCGGCAATCTTTACGCTCCCTTGATGCCGTGCTCCGTACCGACCTGGCCAGAGCGCGGCGAGGACCCGGGCCGACGGCGGCCTCGAAGGACATGCCATGAGAGGAGTTGGATGATCTGACGGTTCATCGGCTCGCCCATCGCCGGGTCGTCGATGGCGAACAGATCCAGCAGGCTGAGGTAGGTGGCGTGCACCAGGCTGTCGCCGGTGGTCAGCCAGGAGGCGCCGGCGAGGCCGAAGACGCGGGCGATCAGGCCGAACAACGACCGGCGCAGCCGACGCGAGAACAACTGTCCGAGCGGGGCACCCCGGCCGACGCTCCCACTCCCACGACCGGCGACACCAGCAGCCCGGTGATCAGCGACCCTCTCCGCACCCGCCCCATGCCGTCCCCTCTTCTTCGACGAGTCTCAGGTCGTCGGTGCGGACGAGGGCCAGCCGACCGATGACCGAACGGTGCCGTTTCCGTCGCGGGCCGGCTGGACTCCTCAGTCGGCGGCCCCCTATGGCGGCACGATCGGCAGCGTGGATCAGGCATCGAAAGAGCGCAAGGGCCGCCGGAGCCACACAGTGACGCTCCTCGGCACTGTGTGCGACCCTCCCGGCGAACGGGGCCCCGTCAACGCCAGGCAACCCGCCGCTCAGACGGATGCGCAGGTCACGGCGTCGTCGTCCGGCTTCACCTGCTCCCCGCCTCGAATCAGGTCGAGCCGACCAAAGAAATCGGGAAACGGCAGTTCAGGAGCCCTTTCCGACAGGCTCCAGAATCGCAACGCACTCCACATGATGCGTCATCGAAAACATGTCACATGACGAGGGAGTGAAAAAGTACCAGTTCAGAGGGCGTTCATCGCTCCTTCGAGTGGGCTGCTGGGTCCTGGAGCGTCGAACGAGCGTCATGACTCCCAGGACGACAGAGCTCTGCTCGCCAATGGCTCGGTCCTCGTCGGATCTGCGCCCACCGCGCTCCCGGGATGCGGCTCAGCGGGGCCCCGATCCAAGGTCCGTGAGCAAGTCGTCCAGCACCGCTTCCTCCTCGACCCGGACACCGCGCTCGGCGAGGGCGACCGCCAGGGCGGGGTCCCAGGGAGTCGCGGCGGACGGGCCCGTCAGGTCCGGGGCTTCGGTCACTGCGGTTACTGCCGCCCGGTAATCGGCCGCCGTGTAGCGCCACGGCCGCCAAGGGACGCTTCGCGCCAGTGCCCCGGCGATACGCACGCCGCCCCAGTCGAAGTCGCCGTGGTAGAGGAGGCGGGCTCCCCGCATGGACAGCTCGCGCAGCAAGGTGAGCGCGGCGGCCGACGGCTGCCCCTGGAGGCACACCAACGGCGGACACGCCGGGCCGAGAGTGTCGGCGGCGGCGGACAGCACTGCCGGGTTCTCGCAGATGTAAACGGTTCCCGCCGCAGGTACGGAAGCGACCGGTGCGAGACGGGTGAGGGAGCGGAGCGTCAGGACGGCCGGCTCCCCCGCGTCGGCCATCCAGTCGAGAGCTGGAGTACCGCGCAGGTTGAGGGTGAGGACGGTCGATGACAGGTCGTCCTTGAGCAAGCCCGCCGAGGCCCACGCCTCCCGCCGCCACTGCGCACCGGAGCCGTCGGGGAAGCCGGTGAGGCAACGGATGCCGGACAGCACGAGAGTGGCGAGCGGCGTCCCCTCGTCCAGGGCATGGGCGCCCGAGAGGTTTTGTGCCGCGAACGTCGCCCGCGCTGTCGGCGGCGACGCGGGCAGCGCACGCAACGCGCGCACGGCAGACTCCACCAAGGGGGCCGCTGCCTCCGGTGTACGGGCGAGGCGCCGAACGAGACCGTCACGGCGGATCCGCTCGACCCAGCGGGCCAGCTCCGCGTCGAGGCGGACGAGGGGGGCGTAAGCCTCCTCCCAGGCCCGTTCCTCCCTGTTCCGTGCCTCGGCGTGGAGTATGACCGGGCCGGTGAGAGCGATGATGGCCGCCGCCAGTCCGTCGGGGCTGACACCGGAGCGACGCAGGATCTCGTCCACGGTGGCGAGGCGCATGCTGAGGGAGCCACTGGATCGTGGTGCCCGTCCCAGCAGGCGTTCGACGGCGCGCCGTTGGGACTCATCGGGGTCGGACATGGTGATGGAGCCAGTGAGTGGCCGGCCTCGTGCAAGGCGCTGCCGCACGCGGTCCACGAACCAGGCGAGGCCGGGATCGCCGAGCAGACGTCGGAGGCGCTCGGTATCGACGGCGGTCCGGGCTTCTGCCAGTGACGGCCCGGTCGGCACCGCGTCCGCGGTGGCGTCGGGCGGTGTCGCGCGTCCGGCCGCCGCCCGGCCGCCGTCCCCCTCGGGCCGGGTCGCTGAACGGTCTACGTCCACAGGGACCCCTGTCCGCCGACGCCGTCGACCACGGCGGCCCGCCCTGGCTCACCGAAAGGACTCACCGGCCCGTCGGGCCCCTTGTCGGAGTCGCCGGCACCGGCAGCCGCCTCGACCGCGTCCGGCCGGGCACCGGGCTCTGTGCCGCGCCGCCGTTCGCCGCCGTCCCATTCCCACCGCGTCACCAGTACGGCGTCGATGTCGTCGACGCGGGAGAGCTGGGCGATGGCGATGCCGGGCACCTGGGGGTAGCAGGCCCATTCGCGTTCGCTGGTCATGACGACGTCGAGGTCGAAGGCGCGGAGCAGACCGAGGCACTTGGCGCGCGAGTCGTCGTCGACGCCGGCGAACGCCTCGTCCAGGGTGACCAGGCGCGGGGCGTGCGCGCCGCCCGCGCTCGCGTAGTGCGAGGACGCTGCGGCGAACAGGGGCACAGAGGCGGCCAGTACCCGCTCCCCGCCCGAGGCGGGGCCGGTGGCCGGCACCCACTTGCCGTGCTGGTGGCGTTCGACGCCGAACTCGTGCCAGGACCGGTAGTCGAGGGCGGCGGTGAGGTCCTCCAGCCAGCTGCCGGCGCTGTCGTCGGCCTGCCGGTGGGCGATCTGCTCCTGGAGGAACGCGCCGACCGCGGCCCGGTCCTCGAGCGACCACGCGTCGGCGGACTGACGCAGCCGTTCACGGGCCCGGGCCAGTCCCTGCGGGGCGCGGCGGGACGCCCTCCACACCAGCCGGAGCTTCATGCCTGTGGAGGTCGGGCGCTCCTCCAGTTCCCTGTTCATGGCGGCCACCTGCCGTTCGGCCGCGCCGATCAGTTCCTGGAGCGTCCCGGCGACCTCGGTGATCAGATGGGTCTGAAGGATCTCGCGCTCGCGTGCGGACAGGATGCGGGTCAGTTCCGCGACCTCCACGGCCAGTGCCTCGGCGAGGTCGGGCACGGCCCGTTCCCGGCCCTGGTAGACGATGTCGACCCGCATGCCGTCCTCGCTCGGGCGGGCGGTGGCGGTGTGGCCGTGCCGCGACAGCGCGTCCTGGAGCCTGCCGAACTCCTCGCTCAGCCGCTTCTGCACGCGCTCCCAGGCAGCGTCGGTGTCGTCGATCGAGGAGAGCCGTGACTCCACGGCCCGCGCGAGGGCGATGGCGGGGGTCGCCGCCCACGCCCCTCCCTCGTCGTCCGGTACATCGACGTCGGGCAGCGCCACGGCGAGCAGTCCCGTCGCCGCGAACCGCTGGAGCGCCGCGACGGCTTCCTCCCGCGCGGCGGTGGCATCGGTGACGTCCTCGGCGAGCCGCTCGATGCGTCCTTCGGCGCGGCTGGCCCGCCGGTCGGCGTCACCGTACTCCGCCCGGGCCTGTCCCTGTTCCCGCTCGCAGACCCGGGCCGCCTCGGCCGTCTCCTCCAGTTGCCTCTGCAGCTCGGCGACGGCCGCTCCGACGGTGGACCGGAGCGTCGTGAGGTGTTCGTCCGCCGCCGCGGCCGCCCGAGCCGCCTCCGTGGCGCGCTCCGCGAGCTCGGACAGGAGGAGTTCGGCCCGGTGGGTCTCCTCCTGTTCGCCGGTCACCGCGCGTTCGGCGTCGACGCGTTCACGCAGTGCGGGCCACAGGGCCGCCAGGAGGGCGGTGTGGTCGGCGAGCGACTGGCGCACGGCGCCCAGTGCCGTGTGGTCGGTGGGGAGGTTCAGGGCGCCGGCCGTGTCGGCCAGTTCGGCCGCCGCGCGCTCGGCCCTCGACGTCGCCGGAGCGAGTTCCGCAACCCGCTCGTCCCTCCGGGCACGGGCGCGGCGAACCGCGTCGGTCGAGGCGGCGACGCGGGCGTGGGCGTGCCGCAGGTCGTCGTCGTCCGGCAGGGCGGCGAGTTCGGCGTCCAGCACGGCACGGCGCCCGGCCACGGCGCGGGACTCCTCGGTCAGTCGTTCGCGCTCCGCCGTCAAGCCGTCGATCTCGGCGCGCAGTTCGCCGATCCGGACGCGACGCGCCTGTTCCCGCGCTCCTTCCCCCACGTACTGGGCGCTGTCCTTGGCCCAGCTTCCGACGAGCGCCCCGATGCGGAAGCGTCCGTCCGCGCAGACCCAGGTGTCGTGGCCGCCGTCTTCCCAGGAGGCCGCCTCGCCGAACCTCTCTGCGGGGGCCGCAGCCAGCCCGATCGAGGCGAGCAGGCGCGCGACAGTCTCCTCCCCCACTGCTGCGGCCCCCGCGTCTGCGGGGTCGACCGCCGGGCACAGCGCGCGGTCGAGGCCGGTTCCGCCGAGCAGCCCGACCGGGTCGAGCAGCACGTCATGACCGTCCACCGCGACCGTGGAGCCGTCCGGCCGCACCCAGGCGTCGAGGAGCCCCGACGCCTCCAGCGAGGCTTCCAGTCCCGCGCGGTCCGCCTCGGTGACGTGCGGGCGGAAGTCGACCAGCCGCCACAGCGGAGCGCCGGGGCCCCGGTCCCGCACGCCAGGGGTGCGCGTGGGGGGAGCCGCGGGGCCGCGTTCCCCGCCCGTTTCGAGGGCGGTCATTTCCTCCGCCGCCAGCCGCTGCCGCTCCGCCGTCGACGCCGCGCGGTGGGCCAGTCCGGCCGCCCGGTCGGCCAGGTGGGAGGCTGCAGCGCGATGCGCCTCGCTCGCCGCCGTACGGACCGGCAGCGGGCCGTCCAGTGAGCTAGCCCAGTCCTGTACGGCGTCCAGGACCGCGGGCAGCCCGGGCACCCGCAGCTCGACGAACCCGGAAAGACGCTCACGCACGGTTGTGACCAGGGCCCGCCCCGCCAGGGCGACGTGTTCCTGCGCCTCGGCCAGCCGCTCCTCCCCGTGCACGACCTCCTCGTCGGCCTCGTCGACGCGCAGCCGAGCGGCACGGTGCCGCTCTTCGGCCTGCTCGGCCCCCGTGACGAGCTCCGCCACGAGCTCGACGGCGCGCCGTCTGCTCGCGGTCGCCTCGTCCGCCTCCCGGCGCAGGACCGTGTCGGGGGCTCCCTCCGTCCTGGGGACGTCGAGCCGGGCGGCCGTGGCGCTCTCGGCCGCCCGGTCCCGGATGCCGTCCAGCGTCTCCCGGGCGGCTGTGAGCCGGTTGTCCGCGGTGGCGAGCCGCCCCAGGGCCCGGGTGTGCGCCTCGGCCGCCGTACGCCGGTCCGCCTCGGCCCGCTTCAGCTCTCCGGCCGTGCGGGAGGCGTCGTCCGCCGCCCGGTCGAGCGCGCGGGCGTCGCGCATCTCGGGCCGGGACCGCAGCGCGGTTTCCTGGGCGGCCAGCCGCGCGGCGCGCTCGTCCAGGGCGGCGCCCCTCTCCCTGGCCTCCTCGCGGTCCACCTCGGCCCGGTCCCGGTCCGCCTGTGCCTTGGCGAGTTCTCTCTGCAGGTTCTCGTACCGGGCGTGTTCGCGGCGGGGCAGGCGGGCGCGGCGCCGGGAGGCGAGGCGGGCGTAGCGGCGGTAGTGGTCGAGGAACGCCGAGGACGCCTGTTCGGCCTCGCGAGCCGCCCGCAGTTCCTCCTTCTCCTCGTCCAGTGACCGGAACGCCTCCGCCGCGTCGGCGACGACCGCCTGGTCCATCGGCGGCAGCGCCTCGGTCAGTGCCCGGGAGAGGGCGGCCTCGCTGGGGCGCTTGGACAGTTGGGGCTGGCGCAGCTGGATCAGGAGGTCGACGAGGGCGCCGTAGCGCCGCTCCCCGAGCCCGAAGAGGGCTTCGTCGACCGCCCTGCGGTAGGCCTTCGCTGTGTCGTGGACCATGCCGTGGGCGCCGACGGCCTCGGCGAGCCGGTCCCGGGACAGTGCCGTCCCGGTCGCGTCCAGCAGGTCGAGGCCGGCGCCGATCCGCTGGTCGGTGACCGCGTACCAGTGGCGGGCTATGCCGCGTCCGGCGACCGCCTTCAGTCCGCACAGCAACGTGCGGAAGTGCGCCTCGCCCGTGGTGCCGTCGAGCCGTCCGAACTCGATCCAGGTGTAGCCGAGCCGTTCGGGATGCGGGTGGGCGCCGCCCAGGAGCAGGTTCCACTCCATGCGCTTGCCCGGGTCGCCGTCGGGTTCGACGCGGCGGGCGGAGAGATCGCCGTCCAGGAGGAACGGCAGGGTGAGGGCGAGCACCTTCGACTTGCCGGTGCCGTTGTTGCCGCGCAGCAGCAGTCGGCCGTCGCGGAACCAGAACTCCTCGATGTCGTAGTGGAAGAGATCGACGAGTCCGATGCGCAGGGGTCGCCACCGGCCGGGCGCGGGAGCGGGGAGCGCGGGGCTCGGCGACTCGGGGCGGGAGAGCGCGGTCACGGAGTGGTTCACCTTTCGTCCTGCACGTCCTGCACGTCCTGCACGTCCTGCATGAGCTGCACGTCCTGCATGGGCTGCATGGGCTGCGCGGTCGCGGCGGCGGGTCGTCGGGCCCGTCCGGGTTCCTTGACGACGGGCTCGCCGACCGCGTACCGGGCGAGGGCCGGCCGCGGTACGACGCCCCGTTCGGTGCGCTCGGCCAGTCCCAGCGCCACCAGCTTGGTCAGCGCCTGCTCGACGAGTTCGGGCTCGGCTCCCGGTTCCCTCGCCGACTTGGACCAGAACCCGCCGTGCTCCACGGCCAGTTCCCGTACGAGGGCCGCCAGCTCCGCCGGTTCGACGGGCCCGGCGGCCCGGGCCAGGTGCCCCGCCAGCAGCAGGGTGATGTGACCGTGGGTGCCCTGCTCCGGCATGCGCACGTCCGTGAGGTGGTCCATCGGGTCGACCATGGCGATGCCCTCGGCCCGGACCTCCGGGACGAGTCCCGTCAGCTCGTTGATGCGGGCGGTGATGAAGCCGCGCTGCCGGGTGAGGTAGGCCAGTTCGTCGTCGGTCAGGTCGTCGTAGTACAGCACCGGGTCGTCCAGGAGGATGCGGGTCAGCTTCCAGCGGATCGCCCGGAACCTGAGCTCGTCGCTGTCGAGGGCGGTCCAGGCGGTCATCTCCAGCAGGCGCTCCTCGAAGCCCTCGGCCTCGACCATGGACGGGCCCCGCAGGGACGCCGGCATCCCGGCCAGCACGCGCCGCCGCACGTCGTACAGCACGTCGCCCGAGCCGCTGACGTAGGCGTCCTCGTCGCCGGCCACCCGCCGCAGCACCCCGAGCCGCAGCAGCAGGCGGACGACGGCCGCGAGGTCGAGGCGCTCGTCGCGCCGCTCCAGAGTGAACGTGATCCCGGCGGCGACGAGTTCTGGATCGGCGGCGGCCAGGACGACCTGCTCGGCGAGGCGTCCGAGCGCCACCTGTGACTCGCCCCGTTCCAGCGCGGCCAGGGCCAGGCAGAGCAGGACGTAGCGGCGGCGGGTGAAGGGCAGGGCGCTGCGGCCGGCCTCGCGCGCCGGGTGCGTGGCGTCGGTGAGGGTGCCCGGCGTCTTGCGCAGCCGTGCGGCGTCGGCGTCCGTGCGCAGTGTCCAGCCGACGTTGCGTTCGAACCACTCCCGCAGCTCGGCTGTGTGCCGGCGCACCAGCCGGAACTCGTCGGTGTACGGCCCGTCGGCGGTGAGCAGCGGCTCCTTCAGCAGAGCTCGTGCGGCCTTCTGGAGGTCGGCCTGCCGCTGGCCGTCGAGGACCTCGGCGAGGGGGCCGCTCATCGGTCCTCCATGAGCTGGGCAGCGGTATCCCGTCGCGGAACAGGGACAGGGACAGGGACAGGCACGGGGTCGGGGACGGGGTCGGGTGCCGATGCCGGTGCGACGCGGTCGACGTGCCCCGACGTGAGATCGACGATGTCGATCAGGTGGTCGGGTCCGCTGAACACGCCGTCGGCGGTGTGTACTTCGGCCGTCGATCCGTCGTCAAGGGCGGTCAACCGGATCTCCATCGAACCGTCCCCGCTGGTGGCCGCGGTGGTCGTGGTGCCCGGCCGCCAGGTGGCGAGCACGTCGCCGAGCAGCCGCAGGAACAACTGGAAGGCGAGCGGGTCGAGTTCGCCGATCCGGGACAGCCGCACCGGTCCGCCCGTCACGAGCCGGTCCCTGGCCCGCCTGGTCTCCTCCGACTGCCGGGCGGCAACCTCTGCGAGCCTGCGCCTGGCCTCGCTCCGGTCGGCCACCTTGCGCGGCTTGCCACGCCGCTCGTAACTGCCCGTTCGGCGCAACTGGGGACTGATCCGCAGCGGTCGCGCCTCGCTCCACGGGGTGGAGGCCGGCTCCGGGGCGGCCGTCCGTTCGGCGAGGGTCTCGGCATCGACGGTGAGATGGCGGGAGGAGTGCAGCCCGAAGGCGATCCGCCACAGCCGGTGCCGCGCCTCGTCGTCCGGCGCCTGCGCGAACCAACGGGCCAGGGTACGGAAGTCGGCCGACCGGTCCGAGCGTCCGGCCCGCCGCTCATTGAGCTGCCGTACGACGGCCAGGAGTTGCGGGATCGAGCCGAGCGCCCGCCCGCGCAGCAGTCTGGCCTGCGATTCCCTTCCCTCTCCCGACACGAACCACTCGGCGAGCCCGGACCACCGCGCGGCCCACCGCTCGTACGCCACAGCCTCGGCCCTCTCGGCGTCCTCGGGAGCGGCGTCGGCGGCCTCGCGGGCGGCGGCGAGCCGCAGCAGCGGACCGACCCGCTCCTGCTCCTCCAGCTCCCCGATCAGCAGGGCGATCCGCCCGCCGAGGGTGATGAGGTCCTGGATGAAGCGCTCCAGGTACTGGATCAGCCGGTCCTTGTAGGCGAGGAACGCCTCGACCTCGATGTCGTGCAGGTCGATGGTGCGCTGCAGCGAGCCCATGAAGGCACGGGCGTTGTCGGCGAGATCGGTGAACCGCGCCGTCAGCACGGACAGGGCGATGTACGTCTTGGCCGGGTCCGGCTCGTCCTCCGCGGCGATCACCAGGAGTGCCCGCAGCTGCGTGACGATGTCGTGCAGCGCGACCGCCTGGAGTTCCCCTCGCCGCCCCAGCACCTCGTCGTACGTCCCCAGCGCCGCCTCGGCCGCCTCACCGGCCCGGGTGAGCTGGTAGATGAACCGTCTGCGGTAGAAGTCCTCGACCGCCGTCACCCGCGCGTGGTCCGGGTCGGCCCGCAGGTTGCCCCACACCACGAGCTTGTCCAGCGCCTGCGTCACCGCTTCGAGGTCGGCGGGCCGGCTCCCCGCGTCCAAGGCCGCGTACACGTCCTCCGGCCGCAGATGCACCGCGAACCGCTCCTTGGCGGCGAGGAAGGCCCGCATGACCTGGCGGTAGAGGAGGGCGTTGGGGGCGGTGAGGTGGGCGAAGGGGCTGTAGTCGCTGGAGGTCATCTCGCCACATTCTTCCACCGCGGTCACGGGCTCACGTCCGAGTTGTGAACACGCACTCCGCCCAGACGGTCTTGCCCGGGCCTTCGGGCCGAAGGTGCCAGCCCCAGCGGGTGGCGAGCGCCGCGACGAGAAGCAGCCCTCGGCCGCCGGTGTCCTCCGAGCCGGGGGCGGGCAGCGCTTCCGGTTCGGGCGGCGTGCGTTCGGCACGGGTGTCGCTGACCTCGATCCCGACCGTGCGGGCGGATGCGCTCGCGTGGAGGAGCAGATGGAAGTCCCGGCCGGGGACGTGTGCCGTACGGCGTTGGCGGCCAGCTCACCGACCACCAGCACGATCTCTTCGTGCCGACCGGTGCCGTACGGGATGCCCCAGGTGTCCAGCCGGTGCGCGGCCAGTCGGCGGGCGAGGCGGGCGCCCCGTGGTGTGGAGGTGAAACGCATCTCGAAGGTGCGGCTCAAGTCATCGCTGGGACGCACGGGTTGCGAGGCGCTGATGGGGTTGGGGAGTTGGCTCGTCATGCCGACAACGGTGTCCGCGGTCGCGTAGCGTGACCAGTGGTGACGCACCGACGCGGGCCGTTGTACGCGTGGAGGCGGTACGGGTACGAGGTGCGCGGCGTGACGAGGCCGCCGTAACAGCGTTGAGCCAGGGAGGCGGTGGCGATGACCGAGGGTACGGACGAGAGGGCCGAGACAGTGGTGGCGGACGACTCGGGGCAAGCGACGGCGGACACGTCCGGCCAGGCCGTGGTCATCGCGTTCGGGCACACGATGAAGACGCTGCGGGTGCGGGCGGGCCTGGAGCGCGAGGAGTTCGGACGGCGGATCGGATACTCGGCGTCCACGGTTGCGTCGTACGAGCAGGGGCGGCGGATTCCGGCGCCCAGGACCATCGAGCGAGCGGACGAGGTTCTGGACGCGGGCGGGTTGCTGACGGTGTGGAAGGAGCAGGTGGAGCGGGCTCAGTATCCGGTGTTCTTCCAGGGGATGGCGAAACTGGAGAGGGAGGCCCTTGAGCTGCTCGCATACGACACCCACGTTCTCAACGGTCTGCTGCAGACCGAGGAGTACATGAGGGCAGTGCTCGACATGCGGCGCCCGGTCCTGGACCAGGAGACCGTGGAGCAGCGTGTGGCGGCCCGGTTGGCTCGGCAGGACATCTTCAGCCGCTGGCCCGCGCCGCTACTGAGCTTCGTGCTTGAAGAGGCGGCGTTGCGACACCCCTGGGGAGGCAAGGCGGTGCACCGGGGCCAGTTGGAACAGCTGCTTCTGATTGGCGAGAAGCAGAACGTCGAGATGCAAATCATGCCGACAGACCGCGAGCACAACGCTGGCGTAGATGGCGCGTTCACGGTAATTACACGCAAGGACGGAATGCGGTTCGTCTATACCGAAGCCCAGGGAACCAGCGCCCTCCAGACCGAGCCGGAGCAGACAACTCTCGCCGCCGCCCGCTATGGGATCATCCGATCGCAGGCTCTCCCCTCGCGAGAGTCGCGCGACTTCGTGGAAAGGTTGCTGAGATCGCATGAACAGCTCTGAGTCCTCGGCCGTCGAACCCGGTCTCGCTTGGTTCAAGAGCAGCTACAGCGGGGCCGAGGGCGGTCAGTGCGTGGAGGTCGCTGCCGGTACGGGAGTTGTGCACATCCGTGACTCCAAGGCCGTCGCCGGACCCGTCATCCGTGTGTCACGTGAGGCGTGGGCGGGGTTCATCGGGAAGGCCTGACGGTCGTACGCAAAGCGTAAGCCCTGCCGTCCGATCAAGGACGGCAGGGCTCCCGCACACCACCCCTACTGGGCAAGTACGGGCTCGGCTTCCCGTACCAGCTGATCCGCAGGGTGTCGCGGGCGCGGGTGGCCGCGACGAACAACAGTGACCGCGCCTTCAGTTCCTCGCGGGCGAGGCGCCGGGGGTCCGTGTCGCGGTAACGCTGGATGACGGACGCGCGGGGGATGACGCCGTCGCGGGCGCCGACGATGGCGAGCCTCTGGTATTCGAGGCCCTTGAAGCCGTGCATGGTGCTGACGTGGATGTCGCCGTCTCCCTTGACGCCCTCCCTGGTGAGTTCGGCGACGGTCAGCCCGGCCTCGGTCGCCAGGTGGTACATGACCTGGTTGACGGCTTCGCGGTCCGCGACGCACACCGCGATGGTGCCGCGGGGGTCGCGGACCTTGCCGTCTGCTCCACCAGTGGCGAGTTCCTCGCGCCAGGCCCGCAGAGTGGTGGCGAGCCGGGCGAGTTCGTCGTCCCAGCTCTCGCAGCGTACGAGTTCGGGGGCGGGACCTCGCAGGACCGAGCGGTAACCGTCGAGGGTGTCGGTGCCGTCGTCGAGGTCGTCGAAGGTGATCTGATCGCTCTTGGGGTTCACCACTTCCATAGCCCGGTTCAGGATCTCCCGGGTGGTGCGGTAGCTGAGGGTGAGGCGGGCCGCGCGACCGCGGATGTTGACGCCGACGGTTCCCAGGGTGACCTGCTGGTCGTAGATGCGCTGGTGGGTGTCGCCGGCGATGAACATGTCGTCCTCGCCCGGCGCGACCATGGCACGGAGCATCTTCCAGTGGGCGGGCCTGAGATCCTGCGCCTCGTCGACGACGACGTGCTTGTAGCGGTGGCCCAGGTAGTACATGCCACTGCTGTCGTCGCGGTGGAGGAGGTCCTTGCCGCCGATCTCGTCCTTGTACTCCTGCCGTTGCTCGATCTTGGCAGCACGCTGCATCTCGAAGCGGGCGGCGCGCTCGGCGGCCTGGCCCCAGGTCTCTCGCCCCTCCTTGTCGAGACGGGTGGTGAACTGCTCCAGGTCGCCGAGGACCTCGCGCTGTACCGGGAGAAGTTCCGGCTCCGGCTGCCGGAGTCGCTGGAGGAGTTGCACGGCCCGACCCAGGGGGTCGTGGAGCTGCCACTGCACATGGCCTGGTCGGGGATGACCTCGTACGACATGAGCAAGCCTCGCCAGCGCATGGGCCTGTACCGCACTGTCCTGCACGAGGGCCTGCACGACGACCTGCCCCGCTACCTCAACCAGGACCTGCTCCTCCAGCTGTGGCCGGTGCCGCGCACCCTCGTCGGCCGCACCGTGCGCACCGTGGGGGAGGGCGCCTTCCCCCGGCTCACCTCCCGCACCCGGGCAGCCGCATGACGGACATGCCGGAGCTGCACACGCGGCTCCTGGCGGATGTCATCGCCCTCGGCTCCCCGTATCCCGTGGTCCTCACCGGCGGGCATGCCGTGCGGGCGCACCGCCTCGTCAACCGCCCCAGCCAGGACCTCGATGTCGCCACCGAGAACCCGGCACCCATGGCCGACATCGCCGCCACGCTCCGCGCCGGACTGGCAGAGGTGGGCGGCGGTAGCCAGGTCGTTCGTCTCCAGGCGCCGCAGCACCTGGGCTCGCTCCTCCGCGGTGGGGTCCAGGGCATCGAGCCGGGCGCGGATCCGATCGGACGCTTGCTGCCGGAAGGCGGGCAGGTCACTTCGCACCGTGTCGAGCGCCCGCCGCACGCCCAGCAGGTCGTGCCGGTCACCGTCTTCGAGGCGGTCATGGGCGTCGGCCAGCAGCTCCTGTAGGCCCAAGTCCTGATCCTCGGTCACGGCCCCTGCAGACCGCCGTGGCGCGGCGCCGTCTCCCGGCCTCCCCGGGCCCTCGACCCCTGCAAGCGCCCTCGACACCCAGGCGGGTACGTCACCGAGGGCGCCCACCTCTGGGT
>NZ_JBHVDX010000108.1:0-31781 GCF_042802555.1 Streptomyces sp. NPDC057474
CCCAAGCACCTCGACGAGAAGGTCGCCCGCCTCCACCTCGACGCGCTCGGCGTGAAGCTCACCACCCTGCGCCCGGAGCAGGCCTCCTACATCGGCGTGGACGTCGAGGGCCCGTACAAGCCGGACCACTACCGCTACTGACGGCCCCCGCGCACCACTTCACGCGGACTCGAGGCCCGCTCGGGAGGGCGTGCCCGCGTCCACCGGCCGCACCTAACCTGGGACGCACGGAGGAGGCCGAGTGACGGCGAGCCGTCCTCCGAGCGGAGAACCCCCGCCGGGAGGCCGCGCCGGCACGCCCGGGCAAGGACACACCGGCGTCCGCGCGCGGGTAACCCCTGAAACGCGCCCGCCCTCCCGTTCATCCCCCGTACGGAGGGCGGGCGTACACATCTCCGCCCCGGCCGCCCCCGCGCGCACCACGCGCCTCGCGCCGCATCAAGGAGAAGTTCATGAACGCACGCTTCACCGAGGCCCTGCTGACCGCCGAACGGCCTCTGATCATGGAGGTCAAGCGGCGGGACGCCCATGGCATCGACCTCATCGCGGGCCGTACGCCCGCCGACATCGTCGCCGCCTACGAGGCCGCGGGCGCGCCCTGCATATCGGTGGTGACGGGCCGCTGGTTCGGCGGCACACCCCAGCTGCTCGCGGACGTGGCGCGGCTCACCGAACTCCCGCTGCTGCAGAAGGACTTCTTCACGCGGCGCGAGCAGCTGTCCGCCGCCGTCGAGCTGGGCGCCTCGGCCGTACTGCTCACGGCGGCGCTGCTGCCGGCCTCCGCCATGCGCACGATGGTGACGGGGGCGCTGCGGGCGGGTCTGACCCCGTTCGTGGAGATCACCAGCGAGTCGGAGCTGGCCGCCGTACCGCACGCCGACGAGTGCGTGATCGCCGTCAACAACAAGGACATCACGGCACGGGAGCGGGACGCGGGCGACATCGGCCGCAGCCTGGACCTGCTGCCGGCGCTCCGGGCGGCGGGCACCCCGTGCCCGGTGAGCGCGAGCGCGATCGACAGCCCGCAGACGGCGCGTCTGCTGCTCGACGCGGGCTACCGCGGGCTGCTGGTCGGCACCGCGCTGCTGCGCACACGGGATCTGAACGCCTGGCCGACGGTGGCGGCGTGACCGTGCCCCTGGCACGGGAGGTGGTGCCGGAGGCGAAACGGCATACGCCTCTCGGGCCCGCTTCCCCGCCCTGGCCGCGCCGGTCCGCGTCCCGGCGCCTGACGTAGGTGTCCCACTTCAGGCCCCCGGCTGGAAACGGCCCGCGCCCTGGAAACGGCCCGCGCCATCAGCCTGGAGGGGCCGGCCCGGGCGCACCGTCCGCGGGCGCCGGGGTTCTTCGAGGAGCGTGTCAGTGTGTGACCCGCGCCAGGCGGTGGAGGTCAGCCGGAGCGGCGCAGGAAGAGGGCGGCCAGCAGGGCGAGGCCCGCGAAGGCCGCCCCGGTCGCGAAGCCGCCGGCCATGCCCGCGCTCGCCCCGCCGGTGTGCGCGGAGACCGTCACCAGTGTGGCGAGACCGATCGAGCCGCCCACCGACTGCAGGCAGTTGAGGACGCTGGAGGCAGCCCCGGCCTCGCTGCCGCGCAGTCCCGAGGTGGCCAGCACGGTCGGCGGCAGCGCGCAGGCCGCCATGCCGGCGCCCAGCAGCACCAGCGCGGGCAGCACGGCGAAGACGTACGGGTCCGAGGCGTCCAGGCAGGCCAGCCACAGGTTCCCGGCGGCCAGCAGCACCGCGCCGCCCGCCATCAGCGGTTTCGTGCCCACCAGCCGCTCCAGACGCACCACCGCCGGCACCGTGGTGGCCATCGTCACCGGCAGCGGCAGCAGCGCGCACGCGGCGGCGAGCGCCGACCAGCCGTGGCGGCCCTGGAAGAACTGGTTGAGGAAGAAGTACGTGCCGATCAGCGCGCCCGGCACGGCCAGCGTGCTCAGGTAGGCCAGCAGCCGGTCCCGGTCCGCGAACAGCCGCGGCACCACGATCGGCTGTGCCGCCCGCCGCTCGATCCTCCCGAACACCACGAGCAGCCCCACGCCCGCCGTCACCGCGCCGGCCACCACCGGGTCGCCCCAGGGCCGCTCGGCCGCCTGCGCGAGCCCGTACACCAGTGACGCCGCGCCGAGCGCGGACACCAGCGCACCGGCCAGGTCGAACCGCCCCCGGTTGCGTGGCGTCTCCTCGATCACGAACGGGGCGGCCAGCAGGATCGCCACGCCCAGCGGCACGTCCAGCCAGAGGACCCAGCGCCATGAGCCGAGCGAGGTCAGCGCCCCCGCCAGGAGCAGCCCGCCGGCTGTCGAGACCGCACCGGCCGCCGTGCACACGGCGATCGCCCGCCTGCGGGGTGCGCCCTGGGGGAACATCGAGAGCACCAGCGCGAGCCCGCTCGGCGCCGCGAGCGCCGCACCGGCCCCCTGCACCGCCCGCACCGCGACGAGGAACTCCCCGGACGGCGCGATCCCCCGCAGCAGCGCGGCAGCCGTGAACAGTCCCACCCCCGCCAGGAACACCTTGCGCCGCCCCAGGATGTCCCCGGCCCGGCCGCCGAGCAGCAACAGCCCGCCGAACGTGAGCAGATAGGCGTTGACGACCCAGGACGCTCCGACGGCGGACAGCCCGAATTGCTCGCGCAGGCCGGGCAGTGCCACGTTCACGATCGGGTCGTCGAGCTGGATCATCGCGTTGCACCCGGCGATCGCGGCGAGGGCGAGTCGGGGACGGGCGCCGCGCCCGGTACGCACGGCGGCCGACGGCGCGGCCGCCGGCCGCGTCACCGGTGCTCGGGACGTTTGCGCGGACATGACGGGGCCTCCTCGGCTCCTCGGAGAACGTCAGTCCCGGCACGGTCCCAGCGCCGGCTCAGCCCCGGCTCAAGCCTGGCTCGAAAGGCGCCGCAGACACTGTCCAGGAGCCGTCCAGAGGTGCTCGGGGCGAGAGGGCCGCCGCCGGTGGACGCAGCCGGCCGTCCTTAGGCTCGCGCACGCCGGCATCCCCCGGGATGTCCACGGACACCGCGTACGACCAGAGTGAGGTCACCCATGACAGCCACCCCCGCCCACCCCTGCGGGCCGTCTCTTCCGCCTGCGCGGGGCCGATCTTGACCGGGGCGTTCGCCGCCGCCGTGGCCGCTGACCGGACCCGTCGAAAGGGTCCTCGGCCGAACGATGCCCGGCACCGTCAGGCAACAGGAGTCAGGGGACACGGAGTTCGGCGTCATCCGTTGACAGCCCCCCGACGCCCCTATACAGTGTATATCGATTCTGTTGCCGTCGATCGGAGAAGGACGTTGCTCGTCTGAGGTCCCGGGACACCGATACGTCACGCAGTTCACGCCGTTCATTTCCGGCACTGCGTCACGTCCTCGCGTGTGCGACCTCGACGTCACGAGCCGTCCCTCCGCCGGTAGCGCCCCCTTCTCCATGGCCGGGCCATCCGGAAACCGGGCATCTCCGTCTCTCGTCGTCGCCACGCCCACGGTGTCTCGAACGCGTCGCACCCATCACCGTTCACACCGAGCAACCGTGAGGCACCCATGTCTGCTTTCCCCGGCTCCGCGAGTTCCGCCGCCGCCATCACGTGCACCCAGCTCTCCTACACCTGGCCGGACGGCACCCCCGTCTTCGACGAACTGCAGGCCGCCTTCGGACCCGGCAGGACCGGGCTCATCGGCCTGAACGGGTCGGGGAAGTCCACCCTGTTGAAGCTGATCGCCGGAGAGCTGAAGCCGGGCGCCGGCACCGTACGGACCTCCGGCGACGTCGGCCATCTGCCGCAGAACGTCACGCTCGACACCGCACTGCGGGTCGACGAGGCTCTCGGTATCGCCGCGACCCGTGCCGCGCTGCACGCGATCGAGGCGGGAGACGTGCGCGAGGAGAACTTCACCGCGGTCGGCGACGACTGGGACGTCGAGGAGCGCGCGGTGGCCATGCTCTCCGGCCTCGGCCTGGGCCGCATCGGCCTGGACCGCACCATCGGAGAGGTCTCCGGCGGCGAGTCGGTGCTGCTGCGTCTGGCCGCCCTGCTGCTGAGCAGGCCCGACGTCCTCCTGCTCGACGAGCCCACGAACAACCTCGATCTGCAGGCACGGCGACGGCTGTACGCCACCGTCGAGGCGTGGTCCGGCGTGATGGTCGTGGTCAGCCACGACCGTGAACTCCTGGAGCGCGTCGACCAGATCGCCGATCTGCGGGGCGGGGAAGTGACCTGGTACGGGGGCAACCTGTCCGCGTACGAGGAGGCGCTCGCCGCCGAGCAGGAGGCGGCGCAGCGGATGGTCCGGGTCGCCGAGTCCGACCTGCGCAAGCAGAAGCGCGAACTGGCCGACGCGCAGATCAAGCTGGCGCGGCGCAAGCGCTACGGGCAGAAGATGTGGGACACCAAGCGCGAGCCGAAGGTCGTCATGGGGGAGCGCAAGCGGCAGGCGCAGGTCGCCGCCGGCAAACACCGCATCATGCACGAGGAGAAGCTCGCCGAGGCGAAGGAACGGCTCGACGAGGCCGTGGAGGCGGTACGTGACGACGACGAGATCCACGTCGACCTGCCCAGCACGTCCGTGCCGGCGGGCCGCACCGTACTGACCCTGCGCGATCTGCACCTGGCTTACGGGGCCCGGGTGCGGGGCGAGTTCGAGCTGCGCGGGCCCGAGCGGGTCGCGCTCGTCGGGCGCAACGGCTCGGGCAAGACCACGCTCCTGCGCACCATCACGGGGGAACTGGACCCCGTGGAGGGCGAGGCGCTGGCGCACGTCCCGCTCCGCTTCCTGCCCCAGCGGCTCGACGTCCTGGACGAGGAGCTGAGCGTCGCCGCGAACGTGGCACGGTTCGCACCGGAAGCGACCAACAACCACATCCGCGCCCGCCTGGCCCGCTTCCTGTTCAAAGGGGCACGGGCCGAGCAGCAGGCGGCGACCCTGTCCGGCGGCGAGCGGTTCCGCGCGGCCCTCGCCGCACTCATGCTCGCCGTGCCCGCGCCGCAGTTGCTCATGCTGGACGAGCCGACCAACAACCTCGACATGATGAGTGTGCGTCAGCTGACGGCGGCCCTGGCATCGTACGAGGGCGCGCTGATCGTGGCGAGCCACGACGTACCGTTCCTGGAGTCGATCGGCATCACCCGCTGGGTCCTGCTCGACGGCGAACTGCGTGACACGACCCCGCAGGAGGTGCGCGGTGAAGCGGCGACCCCGTGAGCCGGTGACAGCGATCACTGAGCTGTGCCCCTGAAACGCGTGAGGGCCTTTTCCGGCCCGGTGCGGATGGCGACACCTGCACCGGGCCAAAAGGCCCTCACGCGCGTCCTCCGCCCAGGCCGGGACCACAGGGCGGGGCACTCGGTGACGCCTCGCGGCGGGCGGGTGACCGCGGGCCCGGGCGGACGTCAGGCCCGGGCTGACGTCAGGCCCGGGCGGGTGACGCGGCGGTCGCCGACAGGACGAGCTCGGCGCCCTGCCAGCGCCGGCGCAGCAGACGGTCGTGACTGACGATCACGAGCGCGCCGTCGTAGCCGGCCAGCGCCGCCTCCAGTTCCTCGACGAGGGCGGGGGAGAGATGGTTGGTGGGTTCGTCCAGCAGCAGGACGTCCGACGGTTCGCTGACCAGCCGCGCCAGGGCGAGCCGCTGACGCTGCCCGGCGGAGAGACTGCCCACCGGCACCGTGAGCTGGTCGGGGCCGAACAGGGCGAGGGACAGCAGCCGCTCGGCGTGGTCGTCGGCCGGCCCGGGCCGCCCACGGGCGAACGCGGCGAGCAGCGTCTGGCCGGCCGGGCCGAGCCGCGGCTCCTGGGGGAGAAAGCCGATCCGGCCCCGGCGGGTGACGTCGCCCCCATCGGGCGCCGTCTCTCCGGCCAGGACGCTCAGCAGGGTGCTCTTGCCCGCCCCGTTCGGCCCGGTGATCAGCAGCCGCTCTCCCGCCGCGACCCTGAGGTCTGTGTGCTCCAGCCGGCCGGAGACACAGACGCCGCTGGCGTCGAGCAGGTCGCCCTGCGGGCGGGCGGACCGCAGGACGGGGGCGAAACGCAGCGGCTCCGGCGGATGCGGGACCGGATGGGCGAGAAGGCGGCGCAGGCGCTCCTCGGCCTGACGCACCCGGCCGGCCAGCGACTGCTGCACGCGGCCCGCCGCCCGGTCGTAGGCCATCTTGTTGCCGTCCTTCATCGCCCGGCCCGGCGCCACCCGCCGAGCGGTGGTCGCGGCGCTCTCGCGGAGCCCGTCCACCTCGGCCTGCCACCGGGCGTGCGCCTGGACCCACCGCTGCCGGGCCGCCGCCTTCTCGGCGAGGTAGCCGCGGTAGCCGTTGCCGTAGCGCACGACACGGCGCCGGTCGGCATCCACCTCCAGCAGACCGGTCGCGACCCGTTCGAGGAAGAGCCGGTCGTGGGAGACCGCCACCGTGGTGCCGCGCCGGGTGCGCAGGTGGTCCTCCAGCCAGCCCAGCGCGTCCCCGTCGAGATGGTTGGTCGGCTCGTCCAGCAGCAGTACCTCCGGCCCGGCCGCCAGCACGGCCGCCAGCCGCAACCGGACCTGCTCTCCGCCGGAGAGACTGCCCACCGTGCGGTCACGGTCCAGCAGCCCCAGGCCGAGGCCGTGCAGGGCCCGTTCCACCCGGGCGTCCGCCTCGTAGCCGCCGCGTAACTCGAAGACCGTCAGCAGGGTTCCGTACTCGGCCATGCCGCCCTCGTCGCCGCCGGCCATCGACGCCTCCAGGCGGCGCATACGCTCCTCGATCGCGCGAAGATCGCCCAGGGCCCGGTCGATGACGTCCTGGACGCTCGCCGACGACGGAAGCCGCTCGTCCTGGGCGAGATAGCCGACGCCGCCGTCGGCGTGCACGACGACCTCCCCCTGGTCGGGCCGCTCACGACCGGCCAGCAGCCGCAGCAGGGTGGTCTTGCCCGAGCCGTTCTCGCCGACGATCCCGGTGCGCTCGCCCGAGGCGAGCGAGCACGTCACCGAGTCGAGGACGACCTTGCCGTCGAAGGACTTGGTGACGGACACAGCGGTGATCTGCGTAGGCATACATGACCTCCGGAGCAGGCGAGGGCGAAAGCGGACGTCACGGGCTGCGAAACCACGAGAACGCCACGCAAGAGCACCGCGACCCACTAGTGCGACAACAGTTGCATTAAGATGCTGTCATGGCGTCATCCCGCCCAGCAACCCGATACCCGGCCACCGCTTCCTCCGCCTCCCCGCCGCAGGACAGCCGGCCGACGCCCCCGCCGCGACGCCCGGGCGGCCGCAGCACCCGCATCCGTACGCAGGTGCTCGACGCGGTCCGCGCCCAACTGGTCGAACACGGCTACGACGCACTCACCGTGGACAGCGTCGCGGACCGCGCGGGCGTGCACCGCACAACGGTGTACCGGCGCTGGCGGGACGTCGGCGGGCTGCTCGCCGACGTCCTGAACGCCGTCACGGACGACGACTGGCAGCCCGCGGACACCGGCACCCTGCGCGGCGACCTGGCGGCACTGAACCACGAGATTTACACGGCCCTCACCGAGCGGCCGCCCATCACCCCGGCCCTGATCGCCGCCTCCTTCCGCTCCGAACCGGCCGCCCGCGCCCTGCGGCGCTTCTGGGAGAACCGGTACCTACGCTGCGAGATCACCGTCGACCGGGCCATCGAGCGCGGAGAACTACCGCCCCACACCGACGCACGGCAACTGCTCATCGCCGCCACCGCACCGCTCTACCACCAGCTGATCCTGCTGCGCACCTCCCCCGATCCGCAGCTGCCCGACCACGCGGCCCAAAGCGCCGCACTCGCCGCATCCGCCGGCGCTTTCACCCGGCCACCTCCAGGGGACGCCGCCACCTGACCCGGCTGCCACGGGTCCGCCCGCACTGCCACCAGGCCGTACGACACCGCGACGCCACTCGGCTCCGAAATCCCGGCCGAACCGAACCCACCCGCCAGGACGCGCACGGGCCCGCGGGATCCACTGCGCGACCCCGCCCGCACCGCCGCGAAAATCACCGCACTGCTGCCCGCCCGGCCCGTGCCCGCCCGGCCCGTGCCCGTGCCCCGGCCCGTGCCCGTGCCCCAGGTACAAACAACCGTGACCACCACCATCACCCTGCCCACCATCACCCTGCCCGCCTGCCCGCCATCACCTTGCCCGCCTGCCCACCATCACCCTGCCCGCCTGCCCGCCTGCCCGCCTGCCCGCCTGCCCGCCTGTCTGCCTGCCCGCCACGACCGAACAGCCCTGACTTCCCCGGCCCCGCCCCGCAGACCTGAGAACCGCTCAAGACCGGCCGGAGGCCCGTGGCCCGTGCCACCGGCCTGGCGGTTCACTGAAGGCATGACGCGCATCACCGACGGCATGACGCGCACGTGGACGACCGCACCGGCCACGGTGGAACGGAGGTCCGACAGGCCCGGCACCGGCCGCACCCCACAGCCTCCGCGGCGCGACCGGACCCCGCCGCGCGACACCGCCCCGCAGTGGCACACAGAACCTCCCGCCGCCGGCCGCTGCGGCCCCCGAGCAGCCGAACGGCTCCTGCGTCTGCGTACCAGCACCTTGCACCCCCACGCGTACGCACCCCTGCTCCACGCGGCACGCGTCCTGCTGCACACCGGACACCCCCACCGAACCGCCGTCTGGTGCGCGAAACTCCACGAACAGTCCCGAACCGCCAAGGCACCCGCCTGGTCGGCCGCCTTCCGCGCGCTGCGCGCCGAAGCCCTGCTGCAACTCGGCGACCTCACCGCCGCCGCACACGAAGCAGCCGCGGCGCACCACGCCACCGGCACACAGGACACCCCACTGAGGCGATGGCCCACCGCCGTTCTGGCGGAAGCACTCATCGCCCAAGGACGCTACGAAGAGGCCGCCGAACACCTCGAACAGCCCACCGACCCCACCTGGCAGAGCCTGCCCTGGTTGAGAGCACGCGGCCGCCTCCACCTTGCCGCGCACCGCCACCACGACGCCCTCGCCGTCTTCCGGACCACCGGCCGCCTGATCCGCCGGCATGGCCCCGGCGGGCTGCCCCACGTGCCCTGGCGCACCGACACCGCCGAGGCACTGCTCCGCCTCGGCCACGTCGACCAGGCCCGCGGACTGCTCGCCGGAGAACTCGCCGCCGCCCGCACCTCGGGCCCCCGGCAACAGGGCATCGCCCTGCGCCTGCTCGCCGCCACCGAAGAACCCGGCATGCGCCCTGGCACCCTGGCCCGGGCGCTCACCGAACTGCGCCGCTGCAAAGACCGCCTGGAACTCGTCCACGCCCTGGACGACCTCGGCCACACCCTCGCCACCCTCGGCGACCCGTCCTCCGCCGACGTGTTCCTCCGCCGCGCCGCCCACCTGGCGACCGACTGCGGCACCACCCCGCCGCGCCTGCGGACACCCCCACCGCGCACGGCGAGGCCCCAGTAGCGATCGATCCGGCCGGCCAAACGCCGTGGCCGCCCGACCACGCCCCGACCACGACTCCGGCCGGGGCGGTGCTCACCCCCGGCCACGGCCGGTGCCCTGTGACACCGCACCTCGTGGGTGCGTGCCGCTGAAGTGCGGGCGGCCTGGGCCGCGTTGCTCCCGCCGGAGAGGCCGGCGCCTCATGTGAGGATGTGGCCATGGCCTGGCTGAGAAAACGCGGGAGGCGGACGGTCGGGCTCGTGGCCGCGGCGCCGGCGCTGACCGCCTGCGGCCAGGCCGGCCCCGACGACGGGAACTCCGGGAACTCCGGGAGCTCCGGGGACCGCGAGGCGAAGTACAAGCGGGTCATCGAAGACCCCCACCCGCGCCCCGCCGACGTCATCGAGGCGGCCGGCGCACCCACCGGCGTGGTCCGCGCGGACGACGGCACGCTGCTCCTGACGTACGACGCCGGAAACGTCGAGGACGACGAGGGACCGGCCGCCACCGCCTGGCGCATCGTCGGCCCCGACGGCCGCACGGTCGCCGAGCACGCGGAACACGCGGACGCGGAGGCGGCGCGGGCCGCGTTCAAGGGGGTGCGCGGGGGCTTCGTACGGGTGCCGCCGGGGGAGGGGGCGAAGGGAGCGTACGCCCTCGACGACGCGGCGAGCGGCACCAGGTCGTCACCACCGAGACCCCGTTGCGCACCCGCCCCGGCGACATCCTGCTCGCCGAACCGGAGCCGACCCCGCCACGCGCACTGTGGCGCCCCCGGCCGGAGTGCCGGACGAAGGGCTCGCCCGGCCCCGGAGAAGAACGTAGGGAGAGGTTGAGCCAGACAGCAGTCCGCCCCCAATGTCGTTGCCTGTCACTAGAGTTGGCCCCTTGATCGCACCGCGCGGTCGGCCGGTCACAGAATGGAGCTCACACACGTGCGCATACGAAGACTCGCGGCGGGGACGGTGCTCGCCACGGTCACCGCATCACTGACCCTGCTCGCCAGTCCAGGCCCGGCCCGGGCCGCGGACGGCGTCGTCCTGCCGGTGAGGTCGCACTGGCAGACCCTCGCCGACAGCCACCACGTGTACATCAGCGCACCCGGCGACGATGCTGTGGTCGCCACCGACCACGACGGCCGGGTGCTCAAGACGATCGAAGAGCTCGACGGAGCCCGCGGCATGACCCTGTCCTGGGACGAGTCCACCCTGTACGTGGCCTTGCCGGAAGCCGACGCGATCGCCGCGGTCGACACCGCCACCCTGACGGAGACACGCCGCTTCGCCACCGGGGCGGGCACGGAGCCGGAGAACCTCGCCGTCACAGCCGGGAGGCTCTGGTTCTCCTACCAGGCGACCGTCTTCGACGCCGGCATCGGTTCGATCAGCGTTGCCGACGCCGACCCGGTGGTCGACCTGGGCCACGATGCCGTGTGGAACGGCAAGCCACGGCTCGCCGCTTCACCGGCCTTCCCCGACCGGCTCGTCGCCGCGGAGAGCGCGAGCGCGAACGGGATGCGGGTGTACGACGTGAGTTCCGGAACCGCCCAGGAGACCTCCTACAGCGACACCGTCGGCGCCGTCGAGGACCTGGCCATCACCCCCGACGGGCAGAGCGTCGTCACCGCCTACGGATCCAACTACGCCCATCAGCAGTGGCGGATCTCGGACCTGACCGAGACCGGCAGATACGACACCGGCGCCTACCCCAACTCGGTCGCCATCGCCCCCAACGGCATGGTCGCCGCGGGCATCGTCGCCGGAGGGGACTGGGACGTCTACCTCTACCAGCCCGGCTCGACCACCGCGATACGCAAGGTCGCGCTTTCCTGGCCCCACATGGACCTGCTGGCACGCGGCGTGGCCTGGGCACCGGACGGCGACCGCCTGTTCGCCACCCGCTTCCCGTACTCGGGCGAAGTGATCCTGGACATCGTCACCGATGTCCACAAGGCCTCCAGCGACATCATCTTGCGGGCACCGGAGACAAGCCGGCTCGGGGAGCAACTGACCGTCCACGGAACGCTGAGTTCCCTGATGCCGCATCCGGCCGACGCCCGGGTCACGGTCACACGGTACGGCGAGCCGATCGCCGACGTCCCCGTGGCAGCCGACGGCACCTTCGCATTCGACGACAGCCCACCCTTGCCGGGCTGGTTCACCTACACCGTCAGCTACGCAGGAGACACCGACCACGTCGCGGGAACCGCCGACATCACGGTGGAGATCGTCAGCTGACCACGGCAGCTTTCCCCTCGGGCCCGGCACACCCCCGCCGGGCCCCACTGCCCCCCGCCCGGTCCCGGCCCGCCTCCGCCACGACCCGCTGTACCTTCCCCGGCACCTCTTCCCCGGCCCCCTCGACGGTGCCGAAGTCCGCGCCACGCTGCTCGCCCTGCTGTGTGATCACTGAGCGTAGAGAACTCCATGATCACGCAGAGCCCGTGCCCGTCTCACGCCCGGGACCCTCCGCCGACGAGCGACCTCACCATTTGCCGGTCGGTCTTAGCTAATCGGCCGACAGGTTTCGGAGGACGGGCGGAGCGACGTGCATCGCCGGGCGTCACTCCGAAGCGCTTCTTGAAGACCCGGCTGAAGTGGGCGGGGTCGGGCATGCCCCAGCGTCGACCGACCAGCAGGACGGGTTCGTCCACAAGCGATGTCGTCAGGTCTCTGTGCGCCCCCTTAAGCCGTTGCTCGCGCAGGTAGCCGACGATGGTCGTCCCGTCGTTCGCGAAGAGGCGATGCAGGTAGCTGAGGGACACACCGCAAGCGACGGCGACGTCGGCGGGAGCGAGTGCCGGTTCACCGAGGTGTCGCACGATGAACGACTTCGCCAGGGACAGATGCACGGACGGCGGGCTCCCCACCGGTCTTTCGTCGGACATGAGCGCGACGCACAAACTGACCAGGGCATGCTGAATTGCGACCTGCTGGCTGGGGGCCGAAGGAGCCGCACTGCCGCCGGCCAGTGAGGCGAGCAGCGCGCCGAGTGCCGCGCCGACCCCATCCGAAAGGGGCACAACCCGCGCCGTCCGATCGGCGAGCACCTTCTCGGGCAGCGGCAGCAGCCGCTTGGGGAGGAGGCCGATGGTGAACTGGAAGGCGCCTGACGTCGCGAACCGGAACGGTCGCGAACTGTCGTAAAGCACGAGGTCGCCGGGTTTCAGAGTCGTCGTGCGCCCGTCCTGCTCCATGTGGCAGTGGTGACCATGGTCCATGGACAGGACGTGAAGGACCTCTGGGTCGCTGGCCCTGACGTCCGACGGGCGTCGCTCGAAGACATGCTGGCTCGCGCGCATCCGCCGCAGCCGGGTATCGGCGATGGTCACGCCGACGACGCGACCTTGCAGTTCGCCGACGGTTGGCTGCACGGCAAGTGGGACGAACTGATCACAGACGCTGGAGCGCCAGTAATCCGTCCGCTCTGCGGCAGGTCGATTCGCAGTATCGATCTGGAACGAATCCGGCATGGCTCATCGTGTTCTTTTCGCCCCGAACCCGTCAACCCCCGTTCGGGGGTGCTCCGGGGTCGAGATTGTTCGTGCCTGCACGTGCCTTGACCGTGGCAATCCAAACGTGCTCCAGGCCGCTGGCCACCGTTGACGCGGCACCTCGGGGGCCGTTTGCTCCTCCCCCAGGACGTAAGTGCATCCGCCTTGGCAGTGACGCCCCCGGGGTCTCACTTCGTCCGGCACGAAGAACCGTACGAACCGAGAGGAGAGCGGCCCATGGAGTTGCCATCTCGCCGAGAGGTCGAAGGCCTCGCCAATGATCTGAGGCTCGGCATCGCCGAGCATGACCTGGACTTCTACCACGCCGCTGCGAGCGGCCTGCTGGGATCGTGGTCGGTCGTCGACGAGCTCTACGAGCGCGAGGTAGCGCCCAAGGCGCCCGAGCGAAACTGGTCGGAGCCGGCTGACAACCCTCTGGGGGCGTGGTACGTCAGGACTGACCTTCGCACGACCGAGTCCGGCCCGCTGGCGGGCCGCCGGGTCGCGATCAAGGACAACGTTGCTGTTGGCGGCGTTCCGATGATGAACGGCTCGGAGACGGTGCGCGGCTTCGTCCCGAAGGTGGACGCCACCGTGGTCGCTCGCCTGCTCGATGCCGGTGCCACCATCGCTGGTAAGTCCGTGTGTGAAGACCTCTGCTTCTCTGGCGCGTCGCACACGGCGAAGACCGGACCGATCCGCAACCCGTGGGACACCAACCGCACCGCGGGCGGCTCCTCGAGTGGCAGCGCGGCGCTGGTCGCAGCGGGTGAGGTCGATCTTGCCCTCGGCGGCGACCAGGGTGGTTCGATCCGCATCCCGGCAGCCTTCTGCGGTGTGGTGGGCCACAAGCCGACCTTCGGCCTTGTGCCCTACACCGGCGGCTTTCCGATCGAACAGACGATCGATCATCTCGGCCCCATCGCTCCGACGGTCGCCGACGCCGCGGCCATGTTGACGGTGATCGCTGGGGCCGACGGTCTCGACCCGCGCCAGCCCACTGGTGTGACCGGTGCCGACTATGTCGCTGAACTGGACAAACTCGATCGTGGTCTGCGGATCGGTGTTGTCACTGAGGGCTTCGAGCAGGCCAACTCCGACCCGGGGGTCAACGCGGTCGTACGGGATGCGATCGAGCGTCTGACTGCCGCCGGCCACCTCGCCGAAGACGTCTCGATCCCATGGCACAAGCACGGCGCCGCGATCTGGGACGTGATCTCGGTCGAGGGAGCGACCTGGCAGATGGTGGATGGCAACGCCTACGGCCTCAACTGGAAAGGCGCTTACGACCCCGACCTGATGGCTTTCTACGGCGAGCGGTGGCGCCAGAACCCGGCCGCGTTCTCGGAGACGGTCAAACTCGTGGCGCTCGGTGGCACATACGCCCTCCGCAATGGGTACGGCGCGAGCTACGGCAAGGCACGCAATCTCGAGCCGGTCCTCGCGGCCGCGTACGACACGGTCCTTGACCAGTACGACGTAATCGTCATGCCGACCCTACCGATCACGGCCAGCCTCATCCCCGCAGCCGACGCATCGGCCGAGGAGATCGTGACGCGAGCGCTGGACATGGTGACCAATACGGCGCCCTTCGACGTGACCGGTCACCCGGCCTGCACGATCCCCGCCGGTCTGAGCGAGGGCCTTCCCGTCGGCCTCATGGTCATCGCCAAGCGATTCAGCGACGCCTCAGTCCTGCAGGCAGCGCACGCCTTCGAGCGGACGCTCGGAACGCTCAGCCACCCCAAGCACAAGTAAGGAGTGACCCGAATGAACGGTGTATTCGACCTCGCTGGTACCGACGGCATCGGCCCCGTTGTCGTCCCTGAGCGCGAACCGGTCTTCCGCGCCGAATGGGAGAAGGCCGTCTTCCCGATGTTCGCCATGTGCTTTCGCGCGGGGTTCTTCGGCGTAGACCAGTTCCGCCACGGAATCGAGCTCATCGACCCGGCTGTCTACCTGGAGTCGCCGTACTACGAGCACTGGGTGCACACCGTCGAACACTTCGGCGAGAAACTGGGCAAGCTCGACATGGCCGAGCTCGACCGCCGGACCGCCCACTACCTGGCCAACCCGGAAGCACCGCTGCCGCAGCACCAGGACGACCCGGCGCTGCTTGCGTTCGTCGAGGCGGTCGTCCCGGCCGGTGCGACCGCGAAGCGTGAGACCGACAAGGCTGCTCGCTTCAAGGTGGGCGACATCGTCCGGGTCGACCGGTCGGCTCCGAAGGGCCACACCCGCCGCGCCCGCTACATTCGCGGCGCCGTTGGTGAGGTCGTCATGGCGCACGGCACGTTCATCTACCCCGACACGGCCGGCAACGGCCTCGGCGAGCACCCCGAGCACGTCTACACCGTCCGGTTCACCAACGAAGAGCTCTGGGGTGCTGAGCACGCCGAGCCCAACGGTTCCGTCTATTTCGACGTCTGGGACCCCTACATCGAGCTCGTTGACCCCGCGTCCGCCAACACCGAAGGAGCTGTCGCGTGAGCGCCAGGATCCGTTCCCAGGAAGAGATCGCCGCTCGAGTCAAGGCGCTCGAGTCCATGCTCATCGAGCAGGGCGTCATGACGACCCAGGCCATCGACCGCTTGGTGGACATCTACGAGCACGAGGTCGGCCCTCAGCTCGGCGCGAAGGTCGTGGCCAAGGCGTGGAGCGACCCGGAGTTCAGGGCGCGCCTGGTCGAGGACGCCTCCGAGGCCTGCAAAGAGCTCGGCATCAGCGGTCTTCAGGGCGAGGACATGGTCGTCGTCGAGAACACCGACCACGTGCACAACATCATCGTGTGCACCCTCTGCTCCTGCTACCCGTGGCCCGTCCTCGGACTGCCGCCGAACTGGTACAAGGATCCGCAGTACCGTGCCGCCATCACGCGCGAGCCTCGCAAGGTCCTCAGCGATTCCTTCGACTTCACCGTCCCGGAGAGTGTCGAGGTCCGCGTCTGGGACTCCAGCAGCGAGATGCGCTACTGGGTGCTTCCGCAGCGCCCGGCCGGCACCGACGGGTGGAGCGAGGAGCAGCTCGCCGAACTCGTCACCCGTGACTCGATGATCGGCGTCGGTCCGGTCGCTCAGGTCGCATCGTGAGCGCCGCGGCCACGGTTCCGGCACCGTACTCCAGTGCCACGACACAGGGGGAGTCCCGCCGCGAGGTCGAGGAGCTCATCTGCGGGATGCCCGTCACTGATCCAAGTGAGCTGGGCTTCGAGTTCCCGTGGGAGATCCGTGCGTTTGCCATGGCGGTCGCCGCCCACAAGGCATCGAAGTTCGCCTGGTCCGAATTCCAGGGCGCGCTGATCTCCTCGATCAAGGACTGGGAGACCACTGCGGCTGAGAGCGGTGCGAAGTGGTCGTACTACGAGCACTGGGTCACGGCGCTCGAGGACGTCATGTCCCAGCACGGCGTCATGGCCACGTCCGATCTTGATCAGCGGGTCGTTCAGGTCATGGCCGAGCCGCCCAACCGCAACCACCACGAGGCCCACACCGAGCCGATCGCCATCGCCCCCGCCACCCCGGCGCGGGTCTGACTCGAAAGGAACCGCCGACATGGCACACAGCAATACCGCGGTCGCGAACGAGCCCGTCGTGACCACGGTCCTCAGCATCACGCTCGCCGCGTTCGCCCTCTTGAGCGTCCTTTTCCTCCTGCAGGAGAACGGACTTGTCATCCCGTCCGGGGCTGCGCACTACCTGCACGAGGCCACGCACGACGCGCGTCACGCGCTCGGCGTGCCGTGCCACTGAGGCAGGTCGAACTTGATGGCCGTGATCACCGTAGGTCGCACCATCGGCTACGGAGCCCTGGCGGGCGCAGTAGCCGGCGGTGCCGGTGCCGCAGTTCAGTACTGGCTCGTCGAGCCGTCCATCCGCGCTGCGATCGCGATCGAGGACACCAGGTCGGCGACGGATCACGCCGATCACGGTCACATGTCCGACGTGGTCGTCTCCAGGGGCGAGCAGGTCGGGTTCGGACTGCTTGCCGTTCTGATCGTCGGAACCCTGATCGGTATCGCCTTCGCGCTCGTTCGTCGCTTCCTTGGTGATCGAGTGCCGGGGCGCTCCGCTTCCGGTTCGGCGATCGCTCTCGCCGGACTAGGGTTTGCCGCATTCACCCTCGCCCCAGCGCTCGTCATCCCGGCCAATCCGCCGGCGGTCGGTGACCCGGCCACCGTCGACGCCCGGACTGTGACGTACCTCGGAACGATCTTCTGTGCGGTCGTGCTCACGTCAGCGGTGACCTCTTTGGCGCGCGCGAAGCGTCTCGAGCCCGGGCTTCGGGTCGTCGCCGCCACGGCGCTCGCCATCGCTGGTTCGATCACTCTGTTCTGGGTGATCCCTGACGTTGCCGACCCGATTCCCTCCGACGTGCCCGCTCAGCTGATCTGGAACTTCCGGGTTGGCTCCCTGGTCCAGATCGGTCTGATGTGGCTGATCATGGGTGGGGTCTTCGGGTACCTCTCCGAGGCCCTTGCTCGTGCCAGGAGCGGGGTCGGCGCCCGATCTTCCGCTCAGTTCGCTTCCAGGTGAGGCGAACATGACCGCGACGTCGGCCCCGAAGACAGATCCCCGCCCTGGCCAAGGTCCGCGGATCAGAATGTGCCGGGGTTGCTGCTGCGGCACCCGGCGCAAGCACCCCGATGTGGATCACGACGGCATCGCCGAGATTCTGGCGCATGAGAGCGGGAGCGACGCCGAGCTGGTGAGCACCGATTGCCTGTGGCAGTGCGGGCTCTCCAACGTCGTTGTTGTCAATCCCTCCGCAGCCGCACGACGCGCGGGCGCCCGACCGGTGTGGATCCAGAAGGTCAACACGCTCGAGCGGGCTCGCGCGATCGCCGAGTGGGTCCGCCTTGGCGGACCCGGGACGGCTGAGCCACCCAACGACCTCCGCGACGCCACCCCTCAGTCCGTTGTCCACCGCTCGCCCCTCGCCGGCTGGTGACCGCCGGCCGCCAAGGCCACCAGTACCCCTTTCACCGTGCGCCCACGTGTTTCACCGTGCGCCCACGTGAAGAGAAGGAACACCCATGGAATCCGCCATAGACACCCACCTCCAGTGCCCGCGCACGCTGTCGCGGCGCGTCCCCGACGGCTACGAGCCGCCCTTCCCGATGTTCGTCGCCCGCGCGGACAAGTCGCTCCAGCAGGTCGTCATGGCCTACTTCGGAGTTCAGTACGCCGAGGACTCGCAGCGGCCGAAGGCGCTCGCCGCGCTGCGGCACATCGTGGAAAGCTTTGACCTGTCTGACGGGCCGCTCCGCCACGACCTGACCGACCACATCGACAACCAGAACCACCACAACCTGATGGCCGTCGCCTACTGGGCGGACCCCGCGGCATACTGCCGTTGGCTGCGCTCGGACGAGGTCAACGGTTGGTGGAGCTCGGACGAGCGCCTCACCGAGGATCTCGGCTACTTCCGCGAGATCGTCGCGCCGCGCGTCGAGCAGTTCGAGACGCTCTACGCCTTCACCGAGGAGTTCCCCGGGATCGGTGGCGTGATGGGCACGTCCAGCGGCGACATCAGCGAGCACGGTTACTGGGGCTCGATGCGTGACCGCATTCCGCTCTCGCAGACCGACTGGATGCAGCCCAACGACGAGCTCGCCGTCATCTCTGGTGACCCGTCCCAGCGCGGGCGCGTGATCGTTCGCGGCCACGACAACATCGCCCTGATCCGCTCGGGTCAGGACTGGCGTACCGCCGGTGAGGCCGAGCGGGGCCTCTACCTCGACGAGATCCTGCCGAGCCTTGAAGACGGTATGGACTTCCTGCGCGACAACGGCGAGACGCTCGGCTGCTACAGCAACCGCTTCGTCCGCAGCATCGACCTCGACGGCAACGACCTCGACGAGAGCTACAACATCGGACACTGGCGGTCCCTGGACCAGCTCGAGCGGTGGGCGGAGTCGCACCCGACGCACCTGCGCATCTTCGTCACGTTCTTCAAGGTCGTGGCCGGTCTGGAGAAACTTCGCCTCTACCACGAGGTTTCGGTCTCCGACGGCAAGGACCAGGTCTTCGAGTACATCAACTGCCACCCGCTCACCGGGATGATGCGGGACGCCGTCGTGCCGGCGAGCGGGTGAGGAGGACTCCGCTCATCCCTGGCCGGTTGTCGGGCGGAGCCCGCGCTCGGCCCGGCAACCGGCCACCAACTCTCTCCGATCCAGGAAACGAAGATCCCCATGCCCAACGCCACCGCCGCCGTTCGTGAAGCCCGTGACCACCTGCTGCGTTTGCGCACGTCCTACGACGAGATGGCGACAAGTTTCCATTGGCCCGACGTCGGCCCGGCCTTCAATTTCGCCTTCGACTGGTTCGACACCATCGCGCGTGGCAACCAGCGGCCGGCCCTTGTGCTGGCCGAGGAGGACGGCTCGCGAGCGTCCTACACGTTCCATGACATGGCGCATCGCTCCGACAAGGTGGCTGCCCACCTGGCGGCGCAAGGCGTACGCCGAGGCGACAGTGTCGTCGTGATGCTCGGCAATCAGGTCGAGCTGTGGGAGAGCATGCTGGCACTCATTCGACTGGGGGCCGTCATCATGCCGACGACCACTGCCGTCGGCACTGCCGACCTCGTCGATCGCCTCGAACGCGGCTCGGCTCGCGCGGTGATCTGCAATTCGGCGGATGTGCACAAGTTCGAGGGCGTCCCTGGCGACCATCTCCGGTTCGCCGTCGGGGACGAGGCTCGGCCGGACGGTTGGCTCCGCTATGCCGACGCCTACGACCTGGCCAGTGATGCAGCACGTACGGCCACTGCTCACCCGGGCAACGCGAGTACGGACCGGCTCCTCCTCTACTTCACTTCCGGCACGACCACTCGGCCCAAGCTCGTGGAGCACACCCACATCTCCTACCCGATCGGCCATCTCTCGACGATGTACTGGCTCGGGCTGCAGCCGGGCGACGTGCACCTCAACATCTCCAGCCCAGGATGGGCCAAGCACGCGTGGTCGAACTTCTTCGCGCCGTGGCTCGCAGAGGCGACGGTCTTCGTCTACAACTACTCACGCTTTGACGCCAGAGCGTTGCTGCAGCAGATCCGCTCGGAGGGAGTCACCACCTTCTGCGCGCCGCCGACGGTTTGGCGCATGCTGATCAGCACCGACCTCAGCGGCGGGCCAGGCAACCTGCGCGAGGCGATCGCGGCCGGTGAGCCACTCAATCCCGAGGTCATCAGCCAGGTCGAGCGACACTGGGGCCTGACGATCCGCGACGGCTTCGGGCAGACCGAAATGACCGCGACCATCGCCAATACCCCAGGGCAGCAACTGAAGGCAGGCTCGATGGGCCGCCCCCTCCCTGGAGTGCCGGTCGTACTTGTCGACACCGATGGTGCGGTCGTGCACGGGCCGGGCGAGGGCGAGATCGGCCTGGACCTCAGCCAGACGCCGCTCAGTCTGATGACGGGATATCAGGGTGACCCCGAGCGCAACGCGGCCGCGATGGAAGGCGGCTTCTATCACACCGGTGACGTCGCGCACCGGGACGCCGACGGCTACATCACCTACATCGGACGTACCGACGACGTCTTCAAGGCGTCCGACTACAAGGTCAGCCCCTTCGAGTTGGAGTCGGTGCTGATCGAGCACCCAGCGGTTGCGGAGGCAGCCGTCGTTCCGGCGCCGGACCCGGTCCGGCTTGCAGTGCCGAAGGCCTATGTCGCGCTCGCTCCTGGGCACGCGCCGGGTGCAGAGGTGGCCGAGTCGATCCTTCGGTACGCACGCGCGCACCTTGCTCCGTATCTCCGGGTGCGTCGCCTTGAGTTCTTCGAGCTGCCGAAGACCATCTCCGGCAAGATCCGGCGCGTTGAACTGCGGCAGCGTGAGAACGAGATCGAAGGAACACGTCCGAGCGGCGAGTACCGCGACGACGACTTCCCTGACCTCAGGAAGTAGTAGGGGCGGAGCGGATCGTCCCGCCTCGCCCGCGACGGAACCCATTCGGTGCGGTGAAGGGTCATGGCCCTCCGAGTAGTCGCCGTCTGGTCGCTGGGAGCTGACAGCAGCAGGAAGGAAACGACGTTGCCGGCAAATCGCGTGTTGGCTACCGATGAGGCCACGGACCTGATCGCCCTTGTGCGAGACATCTGCGCGAAGGAACTCGCGCCAAAGGCAGTCGAGGCGGAAGCGACAGAGACGTTCCCGCGGGAAGTCTTCGGTGTGCTGGGTCGCGCAGGCGTCCTCGGCCTCCCGTACGCCGAGGAGTACGGAGGGGGTGGGCAGCCGTACGAGGTCTACCTGCAGGCGATTGAGGAGATCGGTTACGCCTGGTCGAGTGTCGGCGTCGGCACGAGCGTCCACGTTCTGTCGTGCTTCGGGCTCGACACCATGGGAACCGAGGAACAGAAGCGCCGGTGGCTGCCGGACATGCTCGGAGGGGAACTGCTGGGGGCGTACTGCCTCTCGGAGTCGCACGCCGGCTCGGATCCGGCGGCGATGACCACTCGCGCGGTCCGCGACGGGGACGAGTATGTCCTCACGGGCGCGAAGGCGTGGACGACCCATGGCGGACATGCCGACTTCTACAAGGTGTTGGCCCGCACGAGCGAGAACCGCAACGGCATCTCCTGCTTCCTCGTTCCCGCCGATGCGCCGGGACTGACAGCGGACCCGCCGGAGCGAAAGATGGGCCTTACCGGTTCGGCGACGGCGACCATGCGACTGGACGGTGTGCGCGTGCCGGTCGAGCGACGTCTGGGCGAGGAAGGCGATGGCTTGAAGATCGCGCTCGCGGGGCTCGACGCCGGTCGGCTTGGGATCGCGGCGGTGGCTACCGGGCTTGCACAGGCGGCACTGGACGCGGCGGTCACGTATGCGCAGGAGCGGGAGACCTTTGGCAAGCGGATCTTCGACCACCAGGGCTTGGCATTCGTGCTCTCCGACATTGCCGCCGCGGTCGAGAGCGCGCGGGCGACGTACCTGGCTGCCGCACGACGCAAGGACCTCGGCCTGCCGTATTCGCGTGAGGCCAGCATCGCGAAACTCGTCGCCACGGACAACGCGATGAAAGCGACGACGGACGCCGTGCAGGTATTCGGGGGCTACGGCTACACGCGTGACTTCCCGGTCGAGCGATTCATGCGTGAGGCCAAGGTCATGCAGATCTTCGAAGGAACCAACCAGATTCAGCGGATGGTGATTGCCCGCCATCTCGACAAGAAGTAGGGAGACCCCGTGGAAATTCAGGACACCTCGGCCATCGTCACGGGCGGTGCCTCGGGACTCGGAGCGGCGACGGCGGTGCGACTCGCCTCGGATGGCGCGCGGGTGTTCGCTCTTGACCTTCCCGCTGCGATTGCCGACGCCCCCACCGTCCTCGGCGTCACTTACGTCGGCGTGGACGTGACCGACGCTGAGCAGGTGCGCACCGCCGTGGCCGCGGCGGCCGGGACTGGCCCGCTGCGGACTGTGGTGAACTGCGCAGGCGTGGCGCCAGGGAGCCGAATCCTGAACAAGGATGGCTCTCCGGGGGACCTTGGGCTCTACGCCAAAGTCGTCTCGGTCAACCTCATCGGCACCTATAACGTGCTCGCGTTGGCTGCGGAGCAGATTGCGAAGACCCCGGAGCTTGAGCACGGCTCGCGCGGCGTCATCATCAATACCGCCTCGATCGCAGCGTTCGAAGGCCAGACCGGTCAGGCCGCCTACGCCTCCTCCAAGGGCGGCGTGGTCAGTCTCGGACTACCCGCCGCGCGGGACCTCGCGCAGTGTGGTATTCGCGTGTGCACCATCGCTCCTGGCGTCGTCGAGACCCCCATGCTCGCCGGCATCAACGAGGAGTTCCAGAAGACACTCGCAGCGGGCGTGCCGTTCCCGAAACGCCTGGCCAGGCCCGACGAGTTCGCGCGGCTCGCGCGATTCATCGTCGAGCACGACTACCTCAACGGCGAGGTCATTCGTATGGATGGCGCACTGCGCATGGCTCCTCGCTGACAGACCGGAAATAGGAAGATCACAACAAAAGACCGGAAATGACCGGGATCTGACCGAAGATGCGATCCAGGTGCGTTCGTGTTGCGGTCACTGTGACCGTTCGCCGAACGATTCCTTTCGGGCCCGCCAGGCCCTCGTGACGCACCGCCGCGAGCAGTAGACCGCGTTCGAACGGCGGTCCACCCCCGCGACCCAAGTACTCCCGCACTCAGGGCACACGGCCCTTCCGGCGCCGCCCAGTTCCGCGGCCACCCGCTTGCGCAACCGCAGGTCCCGACGCCACTGCCTGGCACGACATGCCGTAGAGCAGAACCTCGCCCGAGGCGGAGCATCCGGCCTCAGCCGACTCTCACACCCCTCGCACACGCGCTCCACAGCCTGCCCGGCGTCCTCGGACACCCGGCCAGCCTAGGGCGCAAAGCTACTCATAACCCGGGATCGAAAACAGGCACTAAGCTTGTCTTTTAACCTCGGGTGTCCGCGTGTTGGTCTACAGCTGATCGCACCTCGGTATCGATGCACTCCGCCGTGGAGCACGTAGAGCACCAGGGGAAGCGGTGGAGGAGGCTGCTGCGGTTGCTGTTGAATGAACGGAATGAGTGAGTCTGCTGCTGTTCGACTTCGTCAGGCCGTCAGGCGTATTCACGACGCCACCCGTGAACGTACTGCCACGGGGCGTGGCCTGGAGGAAGCCGACGACGTCGCTGGCACGTTCGCCACGGACGGCGCGCTCGGCTTCGACCCGTTCCCTTTCCTTCGGGCTCTGCACGAGACCGGTTCGCAGGCGGTGGTCATAGGCCAGGTCGCCGGGATCATGCACGGCTCGGTGGAGCTGACCGGCGACCTCGACCTGCTGTGGGACGGCACGTCCGGGCAGGCTCAGGCCCTGCGCGACGCCCTGACAGCCATGGGCTGCACGGACCTGCCCGACCTCGACCGTCCTCAAGTGGCCTACCAGGTGGCCAGCGTCAGCGGTGACCTGTGCACGCCGGCCCTGCCCTGGGGCGAGATGGACGTTGCTCCCTGCCTCGCACGGGCGGTGAGTGCCCACGACCCGGCGGGCTTCACCATCCGCTACGCCGCTCTGGACGACCTGATCCATATGCGGCGCTCTCTCGGCCGTCCCAAAGACCATCGTCGCGCGGACGAACTCGCCCGTTCGCTTCCCTGACTTGTTACTTGACCTCTGGCCTCGAACGTTGCCTCGTACAGGGTCACCCACCTGGGCATTCGCCGGACAGACGGACGGCCCTCACATGAGCATGCGTTCTGTCACTGAACCGCACTCATACGAAGGCCGCAGAGGTGAGCCTGGTGCACCACGATGCCCGGCGGGATGCGTTCGACTTCACGTCACACTTCCGGGAAGACTTCTACGCGTGCCTGACCGCACGTGGTGACACGCTGTTCGAGCTCTGCGACGCGATGCTCTGCGAGGACGGCCCGGTGACCTCGCCGGTCGACCTGACGCTGCTGGCCGAACACCGGCGCGGGCACGGAGCGATGTACGACGCGCTCAACCAGGGCCGCATCGACACGGTCCGGCTGCGCAAGGCGTTGGCCATGCTGCCGCAGCCCAAGGCCGCCGACGGGCGTCTGGTCCTGGCGGTCGATGTCTCGGCGTGGCTGCGGCCCGACGCGCCGACCAGTCCGGACCGCCTGTTCTGTCATGTCTACGGACGCTCGGGACGCTCCTCGGACCAGTTCATTCCCGGCTGGCCGTACTCGTTCGTCGCCGCTCTGGAGACGGGCCGCACCTCGTGGTGCCAGCTGCTGGACGCGGTCCGGCTGGGACCCGACGACGATGTCGCCGAGCTCACAGCCGCCCAGGTCCGCCGCGTCGTGAACGACTTGATCGGCCAAGGCCAGTGGGAGAACGGCGACACGGACATCCTGGTCGTCTTCGACGCCGGCTACGACGCCCCGCGCATGGCCTACCTCCTCGATGGCCTCCCGGTTGAGGTGCTGGGGAGGATGCGCTCGGACCGTGTCATGCGACGGCCGACACCCTCGCTCAAGGAGTACGCCCTGTCCTATCCCCGGGGCGGGCGACCGCCGAAGCACGGCAAGGAGTTCCGCTTCGCCAAGCCCGACACGTGGGGCGAGCCGGACGCGGCGACGGTGCAGGTCACCGACCGCTACGGCACCGCCCAGGCGATGGCCTGGGACCGCATCCACCCCCGGCTCACCACCCGCAGTGCGTGGATCGACCACGACGGCGAACTCCCCATCATCGAGGGCACCCTGATCCGCCTCCAGGTGGACCATCTGCCCGGCGGAGGTGACCCACTGCCCGTCTGGCTGTGGTCCTCCAAGACTGGCATGACCAGCGAGGACGTCGACCTGCGATGGCAGGCGTTCCTCAGGCGCTTCGATCTTGAACATACTTTCCGTTTTGTAAAGCAGACGCTCGGCTGGACCCGGCCCCGGCTGCGTACTCCCGAGGCCGCGGACCGGTGGACGTGGCTTGTCATCGCGGCGCATACCCAGCTCAGGCTCACCCGCGAGGCCGCGGCCGATCTCCGCCGCCCCTGGGAGAAGCGGGCCGAACCCTCCCGGCTCACCCCCGCCCGCGTCCGCCGGGGGTTCAGGAACCTCCGCCCTCATCTGCACAGTCCGGCCCGTGCACCTAAACCCTCAACACCCGGCCCAGGACGCCCACTTGGCTCCAAGAACCGGCGGACCGCAACCCGTTACGACGTGGGCAAATCGACCAGACGCCCTGAAAGCATCGCTGAACGTAATCAACTCAAAGCTCACAAACCATAAAAAGCAAGCTAAGCAAAACCCGCAACAGTTGGAGACCCTGCGCCACCGCGGCCGGGCGGCCCGCGCCCGGAAGAGCTGGTCTTTCGTGTGGCGCCGGCCGGCGCCACACGAAAGACCACCCGTCGCCTCAGGGGCGGTATGCCAGGCGTGGCGAGGCAGTTCGCGGGCTTCGCCGTGGGACCGGACGGATCCCTGGTCCTGTCGGCCAACGGCGAGGGCACGGTGGTGCGCGAAGCCGGCCTCAAACGGGGCGCGAACCTCCACCACGGCAGATGAACGCGAGTGGACCTTCGCCCGCGAGCTGCTGGCCGAGGGGCTGTGCTCGGGAGTTCACGACCACGGGTCGAGGTCCAGTGGCGGGAGGGTGATGGTCGTGTCGTCGCCGCAGCCGATCTCGCCCCAGTAGGCGCAACCCGTCTCCCCACCGGCGCTGCCGGAGTCATCCGGGACATACGGGTCCGTGGGTTCCCACGGTGCTGTGGGGTCGTCGGGCGGGAAGGACTCGGGCGGGAAGGACTCGGGCGGGTAGGTCTCCTCGGACGGTCCGGGCTCCGGCGCGCCGCAGGCCACGGATTCCGTCACGACGCATGTGCTGTCGCCGGGGACAATATCGGGCGGCTCGTCGCCGCATGCCGTGACGGTCGCGAGAGCGAGGGCAGCGACACCGGTGAGGAGCAGGCGACGGGTCTTTGTGCACATGGGCACTCCAGTGATGAGTTATCGGTCCTTCGGCGTTCGCCACGATGACGCGTCCGGGCACCCTGCCGCCTGAGACACCGGTCCCGTCTCACCCGGGCGTCCGGCGGGCACAGCCGGGACTTTCGCCCCGCGCCAGGGCGTGGCCGGCGGGCGCACTGTGTTCTCACGGCCGCCGGGCATGTTCCGGCCGGGCGAAGGGGGACGAGATGTCGTTGCTGATCAACGCGTTGTACACCGCGGGGGAAGCGGCCGCGAAGCGGTTTCTGGGGTCCCGGGCCGGGGCGATTCCCGAAATGCTGCGGGTCCAGAAGGCGAAGGCCCAGCTGGTGGAGGGCCAGGCACAGGCAGGCCTGGCCGAACAGGCGTCGGACAGTGACATGTCGACCTACCCCGACGCCGGTGACGGGGGAGGGCCGGGCACCGGCGGAAGCGCCGACGGCTCGGCGGCCGGCGAAGACGACGGCGGTCCGCTGTCCGGGGGATTCGGGGGAGAAGGCAGCGGACCGTCGTCGTCCGGCGGTGACGGCGCCGGATCGGGGATCGGTGAAGTCGGCGGCGGCGCAGGGCTCCTCGAGATTCTCCTGCGCATGGTCGAGGGGTAGTGCCGCTACGCCGCGGCTGCCGCTGCGTTCCACCGGTCGCGCTCGGCAGCCAGTTCGCACCCGTATACGGGTGCGCTGACGCGTACAGGGATCTGCCGGAACGGTGTCGTCCGTGTTGCGGCTGCCGGAGAATGAGGTGTGGCTGTGCGCGTGGTCGTGTGGTCGGTCGTACTCAGCAGTGTGATGATGGTGGCGCTCGCCGGGTGGGCGGAGGTCGCGCTTCACGACATCCCGGGCCATGAGCAGTCTGTCACCGAGGTCGTCCTGATGGGTGCCGCACTGGTGTCCTGGGCCGCCGCGGGCGCGGTGCTCACCGTCCTGCGACCGCACAATCCGCTCGGCTGGCTGTTCCTGGTCATTGGCGGATCTGGCGCCTGGCAACTGGGCCTTGCGGCGTACGGCAGTTACGGAGTCACGGCCGCCCGCGGCTGGCCAGGAGCCGCCGCCGTCGCCGCCGTGGCGGGCGGCGCGTATGTTCCGTCGCTGTTCGCTCTGCCCACCGTCGTCCTGGCGCTGTACCCGGGCGGACGCCTTGAGGCGAAATGGCTACGGTGGCCTGTGGCCACGGCGGCCGTGGCCATCGGCACCCTGACACTGACCGCGGCCTTCGACCCCGACGCCTACGACGACATCGTCCCCGGCGGCACCCCACCGGTGGCCATACCTCCTGCCATCCTCGGCCCTCTGATCGTCTTCTGCCTCCTTCTGATCGGCCTCTGCGCGCTGGTCATCACCGCACAGGCGCTGCGGCGGCTGGTGCGCTCCGAGCCGCCCGAGCGCCAGCAGTTGGCGTGGATGCTGTCCGTCCTGGCTGTCGTCATGGGCACCTCGTTCTTCACCGGCCCGCTCGTTCGGGCCTACCTGGCCGTCCTCGTTCCCGTGTCGGTGGCCGTTGGTGTGCTGCGCTACCGCATGCTGGGCATCGAGGCCGTGCTGCGCCGCGGGTTGGTCTACGGGCTTCTGACGACCGCGGTGGCTGCCCTCTACCTCCTCACGACCGCTGTCATCGGAACGATGTGGGAGCCGGGCCCGCTGCCCGGCGTGCTGACCGCCGCGGTGGTGGCCATCGCACTGACGCCGGCCCGGGACCGGCTGCAACAGTCCGTGGACTGGTGGATCTACGGTGCACGCCGTGACCCTCTGCGGGCCCTGGCCCGCCTGGGCGACCGTGTCGCGGACGGGGGTGAAGAGGATCTGCTCCCCGGCGCGCTCGACGTGGTCCAGCACGCGGTCCGGGCTCCCTCGGTCTGCCTCACCGGCGCGGACGGAGCCGTCCGCGCCACCACCGGTGCACCACCGACACCGGGACTCATGCTGCCTCTCCGGCTGGCCGGCCGGTCCCTTGGCACTCTCACCGTCTCCGACCGCGCGCCCGGTGAGCCGTACGGCCGGGACGACCTGCGTCTGTTGGAGGCGCTGGCGCAGCAGGTGGCCGTCATCGCCCGCGCCCTCGAACTCACCGACCTGGTCGCCGACCAGCGCGATCAGGTCATCGCGGCGACCCGCCTCGAACGCAACCGGCTCCGGCAAGACCTCCACGACGGCCTTGGCCCGTCCCTGGCCGGCATGGGCCTCGGTCTCCAGGCCGCCGCCGACAGCCTGAACCGCGATGACACCGCGACGGCCCAACTCCTGCTGGACCGCATGCGAGACGAAGTGACCGGCGCCGTAGGCGAGATCCGACGCATCATCGACGACCTGCGCCCGGACGCCCTGGACCACATGGGCCTCCTCGAAGCCACCCGCAGACACGCACGCACCCTCGCCCCCGCGGTGCACATCGAGATCACGGCGCCCGAACTGCCGCCGCTGCCGCCCGACGTCGAAAGCTCCGCCTACCGCATCGTCACCGAAGCACTGACCAACGTCGCCCGCCACGCGGCCGCGGACCATGCCGACGTCCGCCTGACCGTCCGCGACCACAGCCTGCACATCACGGTCACCGACGACGGCCGGGGCCTGCCGGCCCGAACCACCCCGGGTGTGGGGCTGACATCGATGCGCCGCCGCGCCGAAGCCCAGGGCGGCAGCCTCACCGTCCAACCGGGCGCCAGCGGGACCATGCTCACCGCCGTCCTGCCCCTGGAGGAAGCATGACCGCTGTGACCGTCGTCCGCGTCGTCGTCGCCGACGACCACCCCATGTACCGCTTCGGCCTCGTGGCCGCCCTCTCCGGCGACCACGGCATCGAGATCGTCGCCGAAGCCGCCGACGGCCGCGAACTGCTGGCCGCGGTCGAGCGCACGCAGCCGGACGTCATCCTCACCGACCTGGCCATGCCTCACCTCGACGGCACCGCGGCAATACGCGAACTCTTCGCCAGACACAGCGACGTCGCCGTCCTGGTGCTCACCATGCACGAGGACGACCAGGCCCTCATGGGAGCGCTGCGTGCCGGAGCCCACGGCTACCTCCTCAAGGGCGCTGACCGGACCGAGATCGTCCGCGCCGTACTGGCCGTGGCATCCGGCAACGCCGTTTACGGCCAAGCCGTCGCCCAGCGCATCAATGCCTTCTTCACCCAGACGCAGCGCGCGTACACGGCCCAAACCTTTCCTGAACTCACCGGCCGAGAGCGGGAGATCCTCGAACTCGTGGCCCTGGGCCAGGGCAACCACCAGATCGCCCGCACCCTGTATCTCGCGGAGAAGACCGTCCGCAACCACGTGTCCGCCATCATGAACAAACTCGGCACCACTACCCGGGCCGCCACCGTGGCCAGAGCCCGCGACGCCGGACTCGGCGGCTGACCAGGTTATGCCCGGTGGGCAGTGAGCTCCGCACTCAGCGGTGCCATGCACGACTGGCTGCACACCGATCCGGCCCTCGAGGCCGACGCCCCCGGCCTCGACAACCCTCAAGGAATGCCTGCGGATGCACAAATACTCGCTGTGTGCCTGCCGGGGCGGGTGGCATGGTCGTGTCGGCTTTGGGGTTCGGCCTGGAGGGGGCCGGTGGCCGGGCCGGTCAGCCGATCGCCGCTTCCTCACGCCCGGCGTGGCCGATTCGCTGACCGGCGGGAGCGGTCTTGCGTAGCTGTGTGATCTCCAGGCGTTCCTGGAGCGGTACGCGGTGGTGCCGCAGGAGCTGGTCCAGCACCGGATGCCGCGTCTGGTGCCCACGGGTGGGCGCGGGGTGGGCCCGCAGGGGCCGGGGTGCGTGGTGGCGCCGCCCGGCTACGGCAAGTCCCCGGAGCTGAGTGTCCTCACGGCGATGTTCCTGCACGGCGGCTGGCTGCACCTGCTGGGCAGTCTGCTCTTCCTGTGGATCTTCGGCAACAACGTCGAGGACCGCATGGGCCACATCCGGTTCCTGCTGTTCTACGTCGTGTGCGGATATGCGGCGGCGTACGCCTTCGCCCTGGCGAACGCCGGGTCGGGTGAGCCGCTGATCGGCGCCTCCGGGAGCGGGGACGGCCTTCACGGTGATCCCGGCTCCCGTCACCCGCCCGTCCGGGCCGGTGCCGGCTCGGTGGAGAGAGCGCCGTGGACCTCCCGGGGGGCGTCCAGCGCCGCCGGTTCCGCCTGCTTTACCAGCGCCTGCGGGGCGGTGTCGGGGGCCTGCTTCGTCCCGAGCCCCCGCAGGTCCACCCACCGCAGGGTGATCAGGGTCAGAAGGACGGGCAGCGTGCCGCCGAGGACGAAGACCCAAACCATGAACTCCCGGCTGGAACCGACGCCCGCCAGAGCCGCGGACAGCGGGACCAGGGCCAGCGAGCCGAGCCAGTCGATGCTGATGACCCGGCCGCGGACCGCGTTGGGAACGGACGTCTGCACCAGCGTCGACCAGTAGACGTTGCCGGCCGTGGAGAAGAAGCCGTACACCGCGCCCAGCGGGAGCAGCAGCCACAGGGACGGGGAGAAGACCATCAGGGCGAGCGGGGCCGCGCCGATCGTCCAGGCGAGGAGCATGCGGCGGGCGTAGTCGGCGGGCGGCTTGCGGGCGGCCAGGACGAACGAACTCACCACGGCGGCCACACCGGTGACGGCGACGAGCAGTCCGTAGCCGCGGGCGTCGCCACCGAGGTCGTCGTGGATCAGGAACGGCAGCAGGACCTGCCGGGGGCCCGACTGGAGCAGCAGGACCACGCCGGACCACACGATGAGCACCCACAGCCAGCGTTCCCCGAAGAGATACCGCAGGGCCTCCCGGTACGGGACCGGCTCCCCGGCGTTCTCCTGCCCGCCGTTCCCCGCGCTCTCCCCGCTGCCACCGGCCGAGCGGGCGGGACGGAAGGAGATCGCGGCGACGCACAGGGCGGCGACGGCGAAGCTGAGCGCGTTGAGGGTGATGACGGCGAGCGAGCCGACCAGCGCGATGAGCAGGCCCCCGACACCCGGGCCGATCATCCGGACGGCGAGTGACCGCACGATCGACTCCAGCGCGTTCGCTGCGTGCAGGTCGTCCTCGGGGACCAGGTCCGGGGTGAAGGCGTCGGCCGCCGGCCCGCTGACGGCGGCGGCGGCGCCCAGCACGAAGGCGCCCCCGACCAGGTGCCAGACCTCCAGATACCCGCTCAGGTGGACGACGGCGAGCGCCGCCAGCACCGCGAAGCCCACCACGTACGACCAGCCGATGACATGCTTGCGGGGATAGCGGTCGGCCAGGACTCCGCCGATCAGGACGCAGCTGATCAGGCCCACCGACTCGGCACCGACCACCATGGCCAGCCCCGAGTTGTCGGCGCCCAGCTCGATGGCCACCCACGGCAGGGCGACCAGCCAGACGCCGTCGCCCACCATGCTGATGAGGTAGGAGACGAACAACAGGCGGTAGTCACGGTGCCGCAGCGGCACCAAGGGCTTGGTCAGGGACTTCATCGGGATTCCCAACTCTGCGGGTTCTCGGGGGCGTGGGTACGGCGGACGCCGTGCGTGCGGCCACCGGGTCACGG
>NZ_JBHVDX010000109.1:0-5192 GCF_042802555.1 Streptomyces sp. NPDC057474
CACCTGAAGACAGAAAGCACGGGGCGCGACCCCTGCTTTTCAGGTGCGCGGGGAACTGCGCGAGCAACCACACACAACCCGCACTCGCCCACCACCCATACGCACGACCACCGCCGGGCTGCCCCCTCAAGGGCAACCCGGTGGTCACGTGTCAACGCGTGACACTCAGTCGGAGATCAGACCCTCGCGGAGCTGGGCCAGTGTGCGGGTGAGCAGGCGGGAGACGTGCATCTGGGAGATGCCGACCTCTTCGCCGATCTGGGACTGCGTCATGTTCGCGAAGAACCGGAGCATGATGATCCGGCGCTCGCGGGGCGGCAGCTTGGCCAGTAGCGGCTTGAGGGATTCGCGGTACTCCACGCCCTCCAGCGCCGTGTCCTCGTAGCCGAGGCGGTCCGCGAGGGAGCCCTCGCCGCCGTCGTCCTCGGGGGCCGGCGAGTCCAGTGACGACGCCGTGTACGCGTTGCCGACCGCGAGGCCGTCGACGACGTCCTCCTCCGACACGCCCAGTACGGCGGCTAGTTCGGAGACCGTCGGGGAGCGGTCGAGCTTCTGGGACAGCTCGTCGCTGGCCTTGGTGAGGGCCAGCCGCAGCTCCTGCAAACGGCGCGGTACCCGGACCGACCACGAGGTGTCGCGGAAGAACCGCTTGATCTCGCCCACGACCGTCGGCATCGCGAACGTCGGGAACTCCACGCCCCGTTCGCAGTCGAAGCGGTCGATCGCCTTGATCAGGCCGATCGTTCCGACCTGGACGATGTCCTCCATCGGTTCGTTGCGCGACCGGAAACGTGCGGCGGCGTAACGCACCAGCGGGAGGTTGAGCTCGATGAGGGTGTCCCGCACATAGGCACGCTCGGGACTGTTCTCGTCGAGTGCGGCCAGCCGCAGGAACAGGGAGCGGGACAGGGTGCGGGTGTCGATGTTCGCCGAGGCCGACAAGGCCGGAAGGTCAGTCACCGGCGGAGCCTGGGGACCGGGACGGTCCTCAAGCGCCCGAAGGTCCTGAGGGGCCTGGATAGCGTCGGGCGCGGTCTCGCTCTTGTCGAGCGTGAGCACCTTCGAGCTGCCCTGGTCTGCGGACATGCCACCCCCTTTGGGTCGCGGACGGTCGCGGCGGACGCTCCGTCGTAAGGAACGCAGCCTCCACCTGAATACCGGCGGCGAGGCCACGGCAAACGCGCTGGGGAGAGAATGTCACACGTCGGCAACGCGATGTAGTGACATGTCGACATGGAGAGGGTGAATAAGCCCTGGAAACAGACGGTCTGATGGGATTTCAGCTCAAGTCTGTCGGAAAAACCGTCAATGAGCGATTCGCTCTCACCGGTGACACCTCGACAGCGCATTCGGTCACGCCCATGGCCTGCGCACGCGTACCGCTGGCCGATTCTGTGCGCCCCGCCTGCCTTCGTGCGCCCCGCGTGCCCCATGGTCCATCCGCGGTGCGACGGCGGCATTGGTTACCGAAGGTCACCCATCCATGGGCGCGGGGAACTGCGCGATCAGCCACGACGGAACCCGCACCCGCAGGACCACAGAAAGCCGGCAGACGAGTAGGCACCCGGCGACAGAGCGGGGCGCCTACGCCTCGATCCGGTTGGCCGAACGCAGCCGCGCGAAGCTCCGGGCCAGCAGGCGCGACACATGCATCTGGGAGACTCCCAGCTCCGCGCTGATCTGCGACTGCGTGAGGTTGCTGTAGTAGCGGAGCAGCAGGATCCGCTGTTCACGCTCGGGGAGTTGGACGAGGAGATGCCGGACGAGGTCGCGGTGTTCGACGCCGTCGAGCTCGGGGTCCTCGTAGCCGAGCCGGTCGAGCAGCCCCGGCAGTCCGTCGCCCTCCTGCGCGGCCTCCAGGGAGGTCGCGTGGTACGAGCGGCCCGCCTCGATGCAGGACAGGACCTCCTCCTCGGTGATGCGCAGCCGCTCGGCGATCTCGGCGGTGGAAGGGGTGCGCCCGAAGGCGGTGGTGAGGTCCTCGGTCGCGCCGTTCACCTGTACCCAGAGCTCGTGCAGCCGGCGCGGGACATGGACCGTGCGGACGTTGTCGCGGAAGTACCGCTTGATCTCGCCGACGACGGTCGGCATCGCGAAGGTCGGGAACTGCACGCCCCGGTCCGGGTCGAACCGGTCGATGGCGTTGATCAGCCCGATGGTCCCGACCTGGACCACGTCTTCCATGGGCTCGTTGCGGGAGCGGAAGCGGGCGGCCGCGTAGCGCACGAGCGGGAGGTTCGCCTCGATGAGCGCCCCGCGCACGCGGTTGTGCTCCGGGGTGCCCGGCACCAGATGCTTCAGCTCGCCGAACAGCACCTGGGTGAGGGCCCGGGTGTCGGCGCCGCGACGTTTCTCCGGGGCGGGGGCCGTGGCCTGGGCTGTGACCTGGGCCGACGCGGGGTCGGGAGCCGGGACGTCTTCCTGGGGAGGCGCAGTACTGGCCGACACAGTCAACGCCACCTCTTCATCCATCAACTCAACCGTCAAAAGCGGTCATAGCATCACAAGACATGTGCACTGTGATCAAGTACCGCATAGCGCCGTGTTGAGCGAAAGTTGAAGACAGGAAGGGCAATTGGGTGTAAAAAGCCCCGCACTGTTCGAGTGCGGGGCGAAAGATTCGGCCGTACGGCTCAGAACTCGTAGTCGGCGATGATCCACGTGGCGAACTCGTGCCACAGCGCCACGCCCGCCTGGTGGTCCGGGTGCTCGGCGTACGTGCGCAGCGCGTCCACGTCGTCGAACGCCGAGTTGATCGCGAAGTCGTAGGCGACAGGACGGTCGCTGAAGTTCCAGCCCAGCTCCCAGTGGCGGATCTCCCCGATCTTGCCGTCGAGGTCGCGGAAGGCGTCCACGCCCTTCACGACCCGCGGGTCGTCGCGCTCGACGCCCTCGTTGAGCTTGAAGAGGACCAGGTGGCGGATCATTGGCGCTCCGGGAAGGTCGTACGAGGTACTGGTGCTAGTTGGCCCCGTCGGCGAGCCAGGTGAAGAAGTCGCCGATGGACTGGGCGGCGTTCGAGACGCCCTCGAACCCTATCTGGACGTAGTCGGCGGCGTTTTCCGGGTCCGTGATGATCACGTAGAGCACGAAGACCACGAGCACATACAGCGCGATCTTCTTTCCCTGCACCGCCACCGCGGCCTCCCCCGTCTCTTGTGCCCTGTGGGCCCCATGGGTCCTCTTTGTCGGCGGCGAGTGTAACCCGATCATGCGTTCGCAGGAGAGACCGGAAACGCACGAAGGGCCCCGCCTGACGACGGGGCCCTTCTTCAGCGGTAGCGGAGGGATTTGAACCCTCGGTGACTTGCGCCACACTCGCTTTCGAGGCGAGCTCCTTCGGCCGCTCGGACACGCTACCGAGAGAGACCTTACAACAAGGTGGGGCGTGCTTTGAAATCGGTATCGGGCGGGTCCCGCGGCCGATACCGACGGGATGCCGGCGAGTCGTCAGCGGGCCCGGAAGAAGTCGGTGAGGAGCCGGGCGCAGTCGTCGGCGAGGACGCCCTCGATGACCTCGGGTCGGTGGTTGAGCCGGCGGTCACGCACGACGTCCCAGAGGGAGCCGGTGGCGCCGGCCTTCTCGTCGCGGGCGCCGTAGACGACCCGGTCGACCCGGGACTGCACGAGCGCGCCCGCGCACATCGTGCAGGGTTCGAGGGTGACGACCAGGGTGCAGCCGGTCAGCCGCCACTCGCCCGTCCGCCTCCCACCTCTACCCTTGCCGGAGGCGCTTCGCGCCGCTGAATCTCGCAAAACGGCGGCGGCCCGGCGGACCGCCAGCACCTCCGCGTGGGCGGTCGGGTCGCCGGTCGCCTCGCGTTCGTTGTGCCCGGTGGCCAGTACGGTCGTGCCGTCCGGGGACAGGACGACCGCACCGACCGGGACGTCACCACCCTCGGCGGCCCGCCCGGCCTCGGCCAGGGCGAGCCGCATCGCGGCCCGCCAGCGGTCGCGTACCGGATCGGGGCCCGGTGCCTCTGCGTCGATTGCTTCGGTCACCCGGGGAACGTAGCGGATGGGCTCAGCGGACCGTCTCCAGGACCTCCGACGCCCCGAGGGCCTCGGCGATCGAGCTGAGGGCGTCGTCGGCGTCGAGAGCGCGCAGCTCCTTCTCGCCCACCCCCAGGTCGTCGAGGATCTCGGTGTCGCCGACCGGGCTGTGCGGCACGGCCTCGGCGGACGTGTCGTCATCGTCGGCGGCGTCGGACTCGCCGTCCTCGGTGCCGTCGAGGTCGAGGGAGTCCAGGTCGGCGGCGTCGTCGTCGCCGGGCTCCCTTCCGAGCAGTTCGTCGGTGAGCAGGATCTCGCCGTAGCTGCTGCGGGCAGCGGCGGCGGCGTCCGACACATAGATACGAGGGTCGTCCTCGCCATCGATGCGGACGACGCCGAACCAGGCGTCCTCCTGCTCGATGAGCACCAGCACCGTGTCGTCGCCGGGCGAGGCTTCACGGGCCAGGTCGGCCAGATCCGACAGGGTTTCCACATCGTCGAGCTCTGTGTCGCTCGCTTCCCACCCGTCTTCGGTGCGCGCGAGCAGTGCGGCGAAGTACACCGTGACTCTCCCACTGGTCATAGGTGTGCCGGTTGGGGGTCCCCCCGGCGGAGGTTGTGGGTGGGGAGGCTTGGGTCCGAGCCCCACCCACTCGGAATCGTGGCAGAAACAGAGCGCCCAGGGGACGTCTTCGGCTCCCTGTGTCCGGCTCTTTTGGTCGCCGGTGGGTCCGCCGTTCACCTGCGCACCTGTTGCCGCCACCAGCGGATCGTACGCGGAGTTCCTAGTCGCATCTGCACGACCACCCCGCGAACGCCCCACACATACCCCACGAGTACGACACACGGGCCCCGTCGGGAAGGCGGGAAGGGCCGGTGGCGACAGGGGGAGGGAGATGGGGGGCCGGATGGGGAGAGGGAGGGGACGGCGCGCGTGGAAGAGAAGGGTGGCAGCGGCGGGGCGTGGCGGGTCGCGGGAAGACAGGGGCGGCCAGGAAAGGAAGCGGGTGGAGCTGAGAGAGATCAGGGAGGGAGCAAAAGACGGGGAGGGGCGGCGGGAGAGGGGCGGGAGGGGCAGGAGAGGGCGTGATGACGGGCAGGGAGGGGCGAGGGCGGGAACGGACGGACTCTCGGACACGCTCGGAGGGGTGTCGGCGGGCATGGAGAGGGGCCGGGCGAGGGGCGTGGGAGACCGGGGC
>NZ_JBHVDX010000109.1:5292-31428 GCF_042802555.1 Streptomyces sp. NPDC057474
GGGATGGCTCAGGCGTATTGCTCTGGGAGGGGCGAGGGCGGGCACGGACAGACTCTCGGACACGCTCGCAGGGGTGTCGGCGGGCGCGGAGAGGGGCCGGGCGAGGGGCGTGGGAGACCGGGGCGGGATGGCTCAGGCGTATTGCTCTGGGAGGGGCGAGGGCGGGCACGGACAGACTCTCGGACACGCTCGCAGGGGTGTCGGCGGGCGCGGAGAGGGCCGGGCGAGGGGCTGGGAGACCGGGGCGGGATGGCCTAGGCGTATAGCCCCGGGAGGGGCGCGGGACGGTGCTGCGGGCCCCGGAGGAAGGGGTGAAGGGGCACCGGGCGGGGCCGAAGAAGGAGCGGGGCGTGGAAGGTCAGGAAATGGCTGGGGCAGAGTCCCAGGAAGACACTGACGAAGGCCCGGGTAGGGCTGGGGGAACGTACGGAGGTGGGCCAAGGGTGGCCGGGCCCGGTCCGCTCGTGGTCACCAGCGGAAGGTGCGCATGCGCATGGCGTGGCGGAGTCGTGCGGCCTTGGCGCGGCGCGGCTGGACCCGGTCGCGCAGCTCCCGCGCCTCCGTCAGCTCCCGCAGGAACTGCGCCCGCCGTCGCCGACGCGCGGTGTCGTTCTCCCGACCGGCGCCTTGCGCACCGTCGGCCGTACGCGCGGCCTCATCGGCTCCTTGCGCCGCGCCGGCCGTACGCGCCACCTCACCGGCTCCCCGCACAGCCGCCCTACCGGACGACCGCGCCGTCCCGCCGGACCCCTGCGCGGTTCGACCAGCTGTCTGCGCCGCCCCACTGCCCACCTGCGTCGTCCCGCCACTCGTGCGAGTCGCTTCGCCACTCGTGCGCGTCGCGCTGTCACTCGTGCGCGCCACTCCATCGGCTGTCCGCGCCGCCCTACCGGGCGCCTGCGCCGCCGCGCCGCTCGTGCGTGCCGTCCTGCTGGTCGGCCCGTCGGTCGTTCGTGCTGTTGTCCTGTTGGTCATGTGCCCCCGCTCGCTCCCCTGTTTCTGCTGGTCGGTGGCAGGTTTCTGATCGGGCCCCCTGTCTGGGCCCCGTGGGCGTGGGGAAGCGTTGTTCACGTCTGCCATGGGCTCACCACCGTCAGGCGTCGGCTCGTTCGGTCGCCGCTCCGTTCATCCCACTTTCCCTCCGACGGGGCATTTGATGCCATCGGGAGGGTGGGGCGGAAGAGCGGGCGGTGAGGGGGCGCTCGGGGCTGTGGCCCCGGTTACTGTTGTGGACATGCGTCTCCACGTCGTCGACCACCCCCTGGTCGCTCACAAGCTCACCACGCTGCGCGACCAGCGCACCGACTCCCCGACCTTCCGCCGTCTCGCCGACGAGCTGGTCACCCTGCTCGCCTACGAGGCCACGCGGGACGTGCGCACCGAGCTGGTCGACATCACGACGCCGGTGGCCACGACCACCGGCGTCAAGCTCTCCCACCCGCGCCCGCTCGTCGTGCCGATCCTCCGGGCCGGCCTGGGCATGCTCGACGGCATGGTCCGGCTGCTGCCGACCGCCGAGGTGGGCTTCCTGGGCATGATCCGCAACGAGAAGACGCTCGAGGCCTCCACGTACGCCACCCGCATGCCCGAGGACCTCTCCGGGCGCCAGGTGTACGTGCTCGACCCCATGCTCGCCACCGGCGGCACCCTCGTCGCCGCGATCCGTGAGCTGATCGCCCGCGGCGCCGACGACGTGACCGCCGTGGTGCTCCTCGCCGCTCCCGAGGGCGTCGAGGTCATGGAGCGCGAGCTGGCGGGCGCCCCGGTGACGGTCGTGACCGCGGCCGTCGACGAGCGCCTCAACGAGCACGGCTACATCGTGCCGGGCCTGGGAGACGCGGGCGACCGGCTGTACGGCGCCGCCGAGTAGCGCCGTACGAGAGGGGCTCCCTACGGGGCTCGGTCAGCAGCTCCGGTCAGCAGGTTTCCGCAGCAGCGGTGGGCGTCGGCTCGGGACTGGTCAGGTCGGCCAGGGCCTTGTCGGCGTCCTTCTGCTTGCTGAGGGACTTGAAGCCGGTGCCGATGACGAGGTCGACCTCGGTGGCCTTCTTGCGGCCGTCTGTCTTCAGCTGCGCGCCGGTGAGCTGGGTGTTGAGGACGGGCAGCGCCGCGTCCTCGGCGGCCTTCGCGCCGAGCAGTATCGCGGCGCCCTTGACCTTCTTGTCGTACTCCTCGGTCGCGTTGCCCACGTTCCCGATGCGGAAGCCGCGCTTCTTCAGCTCGTCGGCGGTCTCCTTGGCGAGACCCGCGCGGGGCGTGGCGTTGAGAACGTTGACGGTGATCTTGCCGGGTGCGGGGAAGCCCTTCGCGGACACCCCGGTCTTGCCGGACTTCCCGGCCGATCCGCTCGCCTTCGGAGACGGGCTCACCCGGCTCGCGCAGTCCGCCTTGGGGCCGGCCGCTGCGGCCTGGTCCTCGTCACCGGTGAAGACGTCGATGAGCTGCAGGGTTCCCCAGCCGACGAGGCCCAGCGCGGTCATGGACGCGACGACCGCGAGGACGAGCCTGCGACGCCTCTTGGGCCGGCGCAGCCTCGGGTACTTGTCCCCCGTGATCCGGTACTGGCCGCCCATGCCGGGAGGAGTCAGCATGCTCATGGGCGCAGCGTAGTGCCGTTGGACGGCGATGCCTACTAGATGATCATTCACCGCGCTGCAGTCCAACCCGAAAGGGCCAACCGGCGGGCCGTCCGAGTGCGGGTGAGAACCGCCCGCGGGCCGTCCGAGCGCGAGTCGGACCCACCCGTGGCGGACGCCTGCCGCGGTTGGCTGTGGCGGTTGGCTGTGGCGACTGCCCTGCGGGGGCCGCCTGTGAGGCGGCTAGTCCAGTTCGAGGACGCGGGCGTGGAGCACCTGGCGTTGCTGGAGGGCCGCGCGGACCGCGCGGTGGAGGCCGTCCTCCAGGTACAGATCGCCCTGCCACTTCACCACGTGCGCGAAGAGGTCGCCGTAGAACGTGGAGTCCTCGGCGAGGAGGGTCTCCAGGTCCAGTTGCCCCTTGGTCGTCACGAGCTGATCGAGGCGGACCGGGCGCGGCGCGACGTCCGCCCACTGCCGGGTGCTTTCCCGGCCGTGGTCGGGGTACGGCCGGCCGTTTCCGATGCGCTTGAAGATCACACGGAAAGCCTACCGGTCGAGACGTTCCGGGCGCAGCCATGGCGACGGAGTGCGACCCTGGAAAAGGCGCCGCAAAGTGGGGTGAAACGGTAATTCTGTGGGGGTTCGGTGGCGGTCATGGGTGTTCGGCGGGGTCCTTTCGGGGGCGCGGAGAGTTCGCCGGGAGGCGTCGTCGGCGATTCCTCAGTGCCCCGCCCCGGGTTCTCCGGGGCTTTTTCGGGGCTTCTCCCGGACTTCTCCGGAGGGGCCCCGCGATGTTGCCGGGAGGCCTTCCGTGGTCGCAGGTGGTGGGGAGTGGGGTCTTCGGGTCTTCGGGCTTCCAGTCCCTTGCTCGTTCGCTGGCTCGTTCGCTGGGTAGTCAGATCGGTCGGGAGATCAGGCGGGAGATCAGGCGGGAGATCAGTCGGGCGGTGTTCGGGACGGCGCGCAGGAGGCGGTAGCGCGTCGGGGGCGGGGCGGCGGCTGCGGGCGGTTACTTGCCGGAGGCCTTCGCTGCCTTGGCCGCTGCCTTCATCTCCTGTTTGTGGGCGCGGACCTTGGCCAGGGAGTCGGGGCCCTTGATGTCGGCGACGGAGCGGAAGGAGTCGGGGTCGCCGTAGGAGCCGGCGGCTTCGCGCCAGCCGGTGGGGTGGACGCCGAGTTGTTTGCCGAGGAGGGCCAGGAAGATCTGGGCCTTCTGGCGGCCGAAGCCGGGGAGGGCTTCGAGGCGGGTCAGGAGCTCCTTGCCGGTCGTCGCGTCCTGCCAGACCGCGCTCGCGTCGCCGTCGTAGTGGTCGACGAGGTACTGGCACAGTTGCTGGATCCGCTTCGCCATGGAGCCGGGGTAACGGTGGACCGCCGGTTTGGTGGACAGCAGCGCGGCGAAGGCCTCCGGGTCCGTCGCCGCGATCTCGTGGGCGTCCAGGTCGTCCGCGCCGAGCCGTTGGGCGATGGTCCAGGGGCCCTTGAACGCCCACTCCATCGGCACTTGCTGGTCCAGCAGCATGCCGACCAGGGCGGCGAGCGGACTGCGCCCGAGGAACTCGTCCGCCTCGGGGTCCTGGGCGAGGTGAAGGGTGACGTTCATGCCCCGATGATCGCTCGCCGGGCGGCGCGGCGCAGCCCGGCCCCGGCCGTGCCCTGCCGTGCCTTGGAGCCGGGCCGCTTCGTAGTCGTGCCTGGGGCTGCCTGGGTGCCGGTGCCGGTGCCGGTGCCGGGGTCGGGGTCGGGGTCGGTCGCGGTGGGCGTGCGCGGTTACGGGCGCCAGTAGCCCAGCGCGTGCATCCGCTGCTTCGGCAGGCCCAGCTCCTTGCGGAAGTACGCCGTCAGGGATCGGGTCGTCGCGGTGTCGCAGGCGATCCAGACGTAGGGGTTGGGGGTGTTCTCGAGGAGGGCGGGGGCGTCGGTCCTCACCTGGGTGAGGAGGCGTGCGCCGGCGTCCCGGCGGGGGACGGGGCGGAAGTCGTGGCGGGTGGGGTCGAGGCGGAGGGGGAGTCCGCCTGCCCCGGGGGCTTGGGCCAGGTCTTGGTGGTGGGCCTCGGCTCGGCGTCGAGTCCGGGCATCGGCTTGGTGCTCGGCTTCCGCCGGTGACTCGGCCCTGCCCTCCGCGCCGGCCTTGGGCGTGGTCCCGATGTCGGTTCCCGCCTCGACCTCCTCCGCGGATGCCTGGACCTCCTCCCCGGATGCCTGGACCTCCTCCCCGGATGCTGTCGGGTCGGTTCCCGCCACATCCGTCTCCGTCTCCACATCCGTCTCCGTCTCCATGTCCGTCGACGTCTCGAACCAGATCGTCGCCGGGGCTGACGGGAGTGCGTCGAGGAGCGAGTTGATGGCTGGGAGGGAGGCCGGGTCACCGATGGCGAGAATGTGGGAGGGGGCCGGGTCGGGGTCGGTGAAGGCGGTGCCGTGGACCGTGGCCTCGATGGTGTCGCCGGGCTTCGCGGCGCGGGCCCAGTCGCTGGCGTGGCCGTCGTGGAGGGCGAACTCAAGGCTGAAGGTCCCGGCGGCCGGGTCGGGGTCGACGAGGGTGTACGCCCGCTGGTGCGGTTTGCCGGCGGCGTCGAACCAGAGGCGTACCCACATCGTCGGGTGGACGCCGGTCGCCGCGAGCATGCCGCCGTCGGTGAGGTGGATCCGACGGTAGTGCTCGGTGACTTGTTCCGCACCGGTCACCGTGAGGACGAAGTCCTTCCCGCGGAGCAGTTTGAGGACCGCTCCCTCCCAACCGTGCCCCTGCCCCATGGCTTCTGCACCCTTCACGTACGCTTTGATCATAGATTGCTTAGGTGAGGCTAACCTAAATCATGGGCGGGATGTAGAGATGCGGGACAGTGGCGGTGCGCAGGGGCATGCTCAGGGGAACGGTTTGAGCCATACGGCATACGGGACATATCGCGACGCCTGGGGAATCCCGCACCTTCGCGCCGCCGACGCCCGCGCGCTCGCCCGCGCCCAGGGCCGGGTCACCGCCCTCGACCGTGCCTGGCAGCTGGAGGTCGAGCGCCACCGCGTCCAGGGCACCTCGGCCGCCTTCCTCGGCGTCGACGCCCTCGGCTGGGACCGGTTCGCGAGACGGGCCCGCCTCGAGGACACGGCCCGAAGATGCTTCGCCCGGCTGGAGAGAAGGGACCCGGAGACCGCCGACTGGGTCCGGGCGTACGTCGAGGGCGTGAACGACGGGCTGGTCGAGGGCGGTCGGCGCGCGCCCGAGTTCGAGCGCGCCGGGCTCGTGCCCGGGCGTTGGGAGGCCTGGCATCCGCTCGGCGTCTGGCTCGCCACGCACATCCTGTTCGCCGGGTTCCCCGCCAAGCTCTGGCGCGAGGAGGCCGTACGGCATCTCGGCGCCGACGTGGTCGGGCTCTTCGCCACCGACGGGCCCGCCACCTCCGGCAGCAACGGGTGGCTCGTCGACGGGTCCCGTACGACCACCGGGCAGGCCGTCATCGCCGGTGATCCGCACCGGTTCATCGAGGAGCCCGGCGTCTACCAGCAGATCCACCTCTCCTGCCCCGAGTTCGACGTCGTCGGCCTCGCCGTCCCCGGCATGCCGGGCATCGCCCACTTCGGTCACACCGGCGACGTGGCCTGGGCCATCACCAACGCCATGGCCGACTACCAGGACCTGTACCGGGAGCGGCTGCGACACGGCAACGGGGGCGTCGTCGAGGCGCTCGATCCGGACGGGGTGTGGCGGGCCGTGCACCGGCATGTGGAGATCATCGAGGTCGCGGGCGGGGAGCCCGTCGAGGTGGAGGTGATCGAGACCGCTCGGGGGCCGGTCGTCATCGGAGGCTTGGATCCTCGTGCCCACGCACACGCCCACACCCACGCCGATTCCGGCTCCGGCGACCACGCCCAGGCCGACTCCGGCTCCCTCTCCGACCTCGCCCCGGTCGGTCCCATCAGTCTCCGCTACCCGCCCCGCGTCACCGGGGACCTCGGGCTCAGCGCGCTCCTGCCCCTCCTTCGGGCCAGGGAAGTCGCCGATGTGGACCGGGCGTTCGATCAGTGGGCCGAGCCGGTGAACGTCGTGCAGGCCGCGGACACGCGGGGCGGGGTGCTGCATCGGGTGGCGGGGCGGGTTCCGGTGCGGAGCCGGGACAACCGGACGCGGGTCGTCGCGGCCTGGGAGCCGGGGCACGAGTGGGAGGGGTGGCACGAGACGCCGTACGGCACGTTCGAGGACGGCGTCGCGGTGATGGCCAACCAGCGTGGTCCGGCGACCCCGTTGGGCGTGGAGTTCGCCCCGCCCCACCGCGCCGAACGCATCCGCGCGATGCTGAACGAGAAGCAGGTGTGGTCCGCCCCGGACATGCCCACCATCCACATGGACACCCATCTGGCCTCCGCCGGCCCCCTGTTGGATCATTTGGCCGGCCTCGACGATGCCACCCGCACCACCGAGGGCGGCCCCGAGAGACCCGCGGCGCTCACCTCGGCCGCGGCCGCGCTGCGCGACCGGCTCCTGCGCTGGGATCGGCGGATGGCGGCCGACAGTGTCGAGGCGGCGGTGTACGCGGCGCTGCGCGGGGCGGTCGTACGGCGGCTCGCGGCGCAGCCCGCCTTCGCGGGGCTGGCGGTGCCGCCGACGTACCCCGAGGTCTTCCGGCCCTGGCTCTCGCTCACCGTTCGGATCGGCTTCGCCCTCGAACATCTCCTCGGAGCGGAGGAGTTGTACGGGATCGACCGGGCGGCGCTCGTGCGGGAGGCGCTGGAGGAGGTCGCCGGTGTCGCCTCCGGGCGCTGGGGCGAGAGCCACCGGCTCGTGCCGTGGCGCGCGCTCCCCGGCGACGACCCGAACGCCTCCGACGAGCCGGGGCTCGCCGGCGATCACGACTGTGTGCTGTGCACCTCCGCCGTCCCCGGCATCACCGACCTCAGCGCTCGCGGGCCCGCCGCCCGCTACGTCTGGGACCTGGCCCGACGCGAGGACAGCCTCTGGGTGGTGCCGTTCGGGGCGTCCGGCGTGGGCGGCTCGGCCCACCACCGCGATCAACTCCCCCTGTGGCTCGGGGGAGATCTCGTACCGGTCGTCACCGACTGGAACCGCCTCACCAAGGACGACGAGAACAAGAACAACCGGAACAGCAGCGAGGAGAAGCGCCATGACCGTTGAGCCGCATGAGCCGCATAAGCCGCATGAGCCGCATGAGCCGCATGAGCCGCATGAGCCGCATGAATCATATGGGTCATATGAGCCGCATGAGTCATATGAGCTCCATGAGTCGTATGAGGTGCATGAGTCGTGCGGCGGCCGTGTCGCCGTTTATGAGCACGTGGTCGACGGGTTCGGGACCGTGCGGATCCTGCCGTTGGACGCGAAGGCCGATGCCGAGGTGGTCCATGGCTGGGTGAGCGAGCCGAGGGCCGAGTTCTGGGGCATGCACGGGCTCACGAAGGAGCAGGTGCGGGAGGTGTACGAGGGGCTGGAGGCCTTCGACACGCATCACGCCTACCTAGCGGTGCACGACGGCGAGCCCGTCGGGCTGCTGCAGACGTACGAGCCGGAGGCCGACCGGGTCGGCGAGTGCTACGAGGTCGAGCCCGGGGACATCGGCGTCCATGTGCTGCTGGCGCCCGCCGGGGACGGCGGAGGGCGGCCCGGGTGGTCGTCCTCGGTGCTGGCGGCCTTCACGTCGTACGTCCTGGTCGGGCTGGACCGGCGGCGGGTCGTCGTCGATCCTGACGAGCGGAACGAGAGGGCGATCGCGCGGTTCGCGCGGCAGGGGTTCGAGGGCGGGCCCGTCGTCGTACTGCCGGAGATCGATCTGCCGGACGTGTATCTGCCCGAGAAGCGGGCCCGGTTGGCGTTCCTGAGGAGGGAGGCCGTGTTCGGTCAGTAGCTCGGGTGACGGGCGTAGCCTCGGGCGATGACTCCTGAAGACCTCATGGCGCACTACGGGTTGGAGCCCATCCCGCGCGAAGGCGGTCGCTTCCGCCAGACGTGGGCGGGGCCCGAGCGGGGTGACGGGCGGCCGGAGGGGACCGCGATCGTCGCCCTGCTCACCACCGAGCCGGGCGACTACTCCGCGCTGCACCGGCTGCCCGGCGACGAGATCTGGCACCACTACCTCGGCGATCCGCTCCACATGCTCCTCCTCGCTCCGGACGGGTCCTCGCGGGTCGTCGTCCTCGGGCCGGAGGTGCTCGACGGGCAGCACGTGCAGTACGTCGTGCCCGCGGGGACCTGGATGGGGGCGCGCGTCCCGGGCGGTGGTGGCAGGGGCTGGACGTTGTTCGGGTGCACGATGGCGCCGGGGTTCACCTTCGAGGGGTACGAGCACGGCGACGCCGCGGAGCTGGCGCGGTTGTATCCCGACCGGGCCGCCCTCATCGGCGAGCTGGGACGGGCGTAGGCCCGGAGGCATGGTGGGCCGGTGCGGATGGTCGGTGCGGATCGCGTTGAACGCGGCGTTCGTGGCGTGCGTACCTGTTCGAGGAGTCCGAGAGCCGGCGACCGTGGATCCGGAGCACTACGTGGACCGAGGCAGGTACAGCGACCCAGTCGAGGACAGGGCCAGGGACAACAGGGCCAGGGACGAGACCCGGGACAGGGTCGCGCCCGGCGACAGAGACAGAGGCGCGAGACGACATGGCGGAACCGGCGGGGCCACCTGCGAAACCGGCGGGGCTTGCGGCGGAACCGGCGGGGCCTCCGGTGGGCACGGAGGCCGGATCGGCGGCGCCCGGGCCCGAGGGGTTCAGCGCCTGGTGCTGCTGGGCACCGTGCTGGTCCTGTTCCTCCTCGGCGGGGCGGGTACCGCGTCCGCGCACGCCGCTCTCAAAGGGAGCGACCCCGTCGACGGAAGCGTCCTCGACGCCGCTCCCCGGGACGTCACCCTCCGCTTCACCGAGTCGGTAAGCCTCCTGGAGGACTCCATCCGTGTCGTCGACCCGGAGAACCGGGCCGTCGACACGGGCAAGCCGGGGCGCGCGGGCGACCGGTCCGACACGGCTCGCGTCACCCTCCCCGCCGGCCTCGACGACGGCACGTACACGATCGCCTGGCGGGTGGTCTCGGCCGACAGCCACCCCATCTCGGGTGCCCTGATCTTCTCGATCGGCGAGCCCTCCGCGACCTCCGCGGTCCTCCCCGCCGACCTCGCCGAGGACCCGCTCACCTCCTCCCTCTACGACATCACCCGCTACTTCGCGTACGGCGCCCTCGCCCTGCTCATCGGGGTGACCTTCTTCCTGGCGGTCGTGCTCGGAGGCCCGAGCGAGGTGCTGCGCAAGCTGCTCCTGTCGGGCTGGCTGGCACTGCTGCTCGCCTCGGCGGTTCTGCTGCTGCTCCGCGGACCGTACGAGCGGGGCAGCGGCATCGGGGCCGCCCTCGACCTCTCCGTCCTGCGCGACACGGTGGCGAGCCGGCCGGGACTCGCCCTGCTGGCACGGCTGGCGCTGCTCGCGGGGGCCGCCTTCCTTCTCGTACGAGTACGACGGCAGGGGAAGCGGGAGGCGCAGGAAGAGCGGGAGGAGTGGGGGAAGGGCGCGCTGGTCTGCGGGGCGCTGCTCTCCGTCGACCTCGCCGCAACCTGGGCGGCGGCCGAGCACGCCTCCGCCGGTATCCAGGTGCCGGTCGCGATGACCTCCTCCGTGCTGCATCTGCTCGCCATGGCCGTCTGGCTGGGCGGGCTGACCGCGCTGCTCACCGTGTTGTACCGGGCGCCGCAGACCCTGTCGGCCGCCGTGGTCAACCGTTTCTCCCGGCTCGCCTTCGTCTCGGTGATCGTCCTCGTCGTCACCGGTGTCTACCAGTCCTGGCGCGGCCTCGGCTCCTGGTCCGCCTTCACCTCCACGGCGTACGGGGAGGTCCTCGTCGCCAAGCTGGTCGCGGTGCTGCTCCTGCTGGTGGCGGCGGCGTTCTCACGGCGTTGGACGGGCCGGTTGGGGGCGGCTTCGGCGGAGGCCGGTGCGGGTGCTGGTTCCGGCGTGGTGGCTGAGGCCACCGGGTCGGCCGAGGCCGCCGCGTCGACGACGGTCACCGAGCCGGTGAAGGTCACCGAGCCGGTGAAGGCCGACGAGCGGACCGAGGTCAGCGAGCGGGCGGCCGTGGCTGTGGCGGCGCGGGTGCCCGAGCGGGTGGGGGCCGTGGCGCGGGTCGCGGATGTGGAGGACGAGAGGGACTCGGCGGGGTCGGGGGCCGGGGCCGTACCGACCGATGCCGCCGAAGACGCCGACGCTTCGGACGACGGCGCGCGGGCTCCCGGCCGTGCCGCCGACCGGCTCTCCGGTGACGCGGGCGACGATGACGGCGTACGTCCCGGTGACAAGGGGAGTGCGCGGGGCGGCGAGCGGGATGGTGCCCAGGAAGATGGCGACCAGGGCGACGGCGAGGACTCGTCGGCCGATCCGCGGCGCCAGGGTCTTCGGCGTTCCGTGCTGGCGGAGTTCACCGTCGCGGTCGTCGTGCTGGTGATCACCACCGTGCTGACGGGGACCCTGCCGGGCCGGGCGGCGGCGGAGATCGCGAAGGAGAGCGCGGGCGGGGCGGCCGGTGAGATCACGGCGTCCTCGACGACGGTTCCCTTCGACGTCGGCACCCCGAACGGTCACGGCAAGGTCCAGATCGACCTCGGTCCGGGGCGCGTGGGCAAGAACTCCGTGCAGGCCGTGGTCTTCGGCCCCGACGACGGCATCGCGACCGTCCCCGAACTGCGTCTCACCTTCACCCTGAAGGCCCAGAAGATCGGCCCGATCGACGCGAAGCTCACCGACCGCGGCGGCTACTGGGTCACCGACAACCTCCAACTCCCCCTGCCCGGCAAGTGGACGATGAAGCTCACGGTCCGTACGACGGAGATCGACCAGGTCACGGTGGAGAAGTCGGTACGGGTGAGCTAGCCGGGTCGAAGCGTTGGGCCGGACCGCCGGACTGCCGGACTGCCGGACTGCCGTATCGCCGTACCGCCGGGCGACCGGACCGGGGCCGGTGGGTCGGCACGCGTCGGCTCGGCCGGTGGGGCTCACCGCGCGGCGAGTAACCGGCGCATCGTCTCCGCCGCTCGTACGGCGGCGTCGGCGCAGCAGTTGTTGAAGAGGACATGCAGCTCGTCGACCTGTTCGGCGGCCGTCCGCAACCGGGGTGCCCACGCGGCGAGTTCGGGCTCGGAGTAGGCGTACCGGAAACGGTCCTCCTTGCTGCCGGTGCCCCAGGCGGGGCTGCGGCCGTGGAACCGGACGACGGCCAGCTCGGGGGAGGTGACGGGGGCGAGGGGCGGCAGGGAGGAGTCCAGGCCCTGGGCCATGTCGACTCCTACGGCGACGAGGCCGAGCCGGGACAGTAACGCCACCGTCCGGTCGGCCTGTTCGCCCCGCCACCACGCGGGGTGCCGGAACTCGACCGAGACGGGCCAGCCGGCCGTACGCCCCGCGCACTCCTCCAGCGTCCTCTCCGCCTGCTGCCCCTGCTGCCCCTGCTGTCCCCACGTTCCCGGTGCGAACCACGGCGGGAACTGGAAGAGGACCGCGCCCAGTCGGCCCGCCGTCCGCAACGGCTCGATGGCATGGGCGAACCGTTCCCACACCCGGTCCAGGACGGCAGGGTTCCTGCGGCGCAGGTCTTCCCCGAGGGACACCCGCAGGTCCTCGGGGAGGGCCGTCGGGCGGGTCGGGTGGCCGGTGAGGAGGGAGAACGCCTTGACGTCGAAGCGGAATTCGGGGGGTGTCCGCTCGGCCCAGAGGAGGCTGTTGCGGCGGCTGGGAAGGGCGTAGTAGCTGGAGTCCACCTCGACGACCGGGAACTGCCCGGCGTAGTAACGGAGTCGGGGCTCGGCGTCGCGGTGGCCGCGTGGGTACCAGCCGCTGGCCAGCAGCGCGCGGTCCGTCCAGGAGCAGGTTCCGACGAGTACGTCACCCATGCGGTGCCGGTTACCCGGGATCGGCGTCCTGACCACCCGTTCGCCGGGGCCACTCGCTCCGGTCGGGCAGGTCCGCTACACGCTCCGGTCGTGCAGCGGCGTGCCGCAGAGCGACTTCGACGGGGTGCCGTCCACGCCGACGGGCGGATCCCCGGCGACCATGACGCGGTGCATGATGCGCGGGAAGTCCAGGTGGGCGGTGTCACTGGGGGCGAGGTGGACGGTGGCGCGGTTGTCCCAGAGGGCCACGGAACCCGGCTCCCAGCGGAAGCGGACCGTGTACTCGGGGCGGGTGATCTGCTCGACGAACATCTCCAGCAGGAGCCGGCTCTCGGCCCGGGTGACGTCGACGATGTTCTCGACGTAGTACGGGTTGACGTACAGGATCCGTTCGCCGGTCTCGGGGTGGACGCGGACGACCGGGTGGACGGACGCGACCTGGTGGTCCTGGAGGTGGCGGAGGTAGGGGTCGGGGCCGGAGCGCGCGAGGTAGCCGACGCCGAGGCGGTGCTCGGCGCGCAGCCCGTCGGCGAACCGGCGCACCGGCTCGGACAGGCCCGCGTAGGCGGTGGCGAGGTTGGCCCAGGTGGTGTCGCCGCCGTACGGGGGTACGCGTTGGGCGCGGAGCAGGGTCAGGGCGGGCGGGTCGATGCGCGCGGTGTGGTCGGCGTGCCAGCCGCGGAGGGTGGAGTGGCGGCGCCGCTCCAGCCATTCGGCCTGGTCCATGCCGTGCTTGCGGCCCAGCTCCTGACGGTCGGCGGTCGTCTCGATCTCGGGGTGCTCGGCGGGTGAGACCGAGCCCCGCGAACGCAGCCGGATCGGCTCGCCGAAGCGGCGCGCGAACGCGATCTGTCCCGCGTGGTCCAGCGTCTGCGCCCGGAAGAACACGACCTTCCAGCGGAGCAGCGCCGCGCGGATGCCGGCGACGGTCTCGTCGTCGAGCGGTCCTGCGAGGTCGACGCCGTGGATGTCGGCGCCGATGTACCCGGAGGCCGGGCGTACGTCGAGGCCGCCCGCTGGTCCCTGCGGTCCTTCCGGTCCTTCCGGTCTCTGCGGTCCTTCCGGTCCCTGCGGTCCCTCCGAGGACGTGTTCGTGTCGATGCTCATGGCTCGCTCGCCCTTCGACGCCGGTCTATGCCGTGCTGGTCCTGGTCGGCTTCCGTGGCCCGGTCTTCCCATGGTGCCGCCGGTGCATGCGGCCCGGCCGGGAAAGTGTCCTGATCGACCGCCGCCCGCCACCGCCCCCGCGCGGCCACCCGAAGCACCGGGTGCGCGTCCTCACCCAGGAGACCCAGATCGGTGCCCCCGCCGCCGCCCTCGCCCGGTGTCGTACCGCCCCCTGACCCACCCCGGGCTGCGAAACTGCCAAGGCACTGTACGCGGCAGGAAGTGACGTCATGACCGACAAGCTCACCGTAAGTGTCCTGGGTACCGGCATCATGGGTGCCGCGATGGCCCGCAGCCTCGTCCGCGCCGGTCACGCCGTACAAGCGTGGAACCGCACCCGGGAGAAGGCCGAGCCGCTCGCCGCCGACGGTGCGCAGATCGCCGAGAGCCCGGCCGAGGCCGTGCGCGGTGCCGATGTGGTGCTCACGATGTTGTACGACGGGGCCGCGGTCCTGGACGTGATGCGCGAGGCGGCGCCCGCGCTGCGCCCCGGCACGGTCTGGGTCCAGTCCACCACCGCCGGTGTCGAGGCCGTCGCCGAACTGGCCGCGCTGGCCCGTGAGCACGGGCTGGTCTTCTTCGACGCCCCGGTCCTCGGCACACGGCAGCCCGCGGAGGCGGGGCAGTTGACGGTGCTGGCGGCGGGGCCGGCCGAGGGGCGGGGGACGGTGACCCCCGTCTTCGACGCCGTCGGCGCCCGTACCGTCTGGACCGGCGAGGACGGCGCTGCGGGCACCGCGACCCGGCTCAAGCTGGTGGCCAACAGCTGGGTGCTCGCCGCGACCAACGCGGCCGGGGAGGTCCTGGCCCTGTCCAAGGCCCTCGGCGTCGACCCACAGTCCTTCTTCGAGATCATCGAGGAGGGCCCGCTCGACATGGGCTATCTGCGCGCCAAGTCCGCGCTCATCCTCGAAGGCCGGCTCTCCCCGGCCTCCTTCGCCGTCTCCACCGCCGCCAAGGACGCCCGTCTGATCGTCGAGGCCGGGCAGCGGCACGGCGTACGCCTCGACGTGGCCGCCGCCGGCGCCGAACGACTCACCCGCGCCGCCGCCCAGGGCCACGCCGACGAGGACATGGCCGCCGCGTACTTCGCCAGCTTCGACGAGGGCGAGGGCGAGGGCCCGCATAGGTGATCCCGACACCGGTGATCCCGTCAGTCCCGACCGGCGCGACTGACACCGCCTGCCCGATGCCGCCCTGGCCGGAGTGATCGCGCGGGTGGTGGTGGATCTGCGGCCTCTCCGGCTGCGTTCAGCCGTCGGTGTCGGAGAGCGCGGTCGAGATCGCCTCCGCCGCCGTGGTCAGCGAGGTGACGACCTCCTTGAGGCGGTCGGGCGAGTGACGGACGCTCGGCATGGAGACGGAGACGGCGGCGATGGTGCGGCCGTCCGCGTCGGTGACACCTCGGCCGACGGCGACGAGGCCGCGTTCGGAGCGTTCGAGGTTGAGGGCCACGCCGCTCTGCCGGACAGCGCGGAGTTCCGCGCGGAGTCTGGTCAGGTCGGGGCGTTCCTCGGCGGGGTCGGCCGGGGCCGGGGCGTAGAGGGCGGTGAGCTCGTCGTCGGTGAGGGCCGCCAGGGCGATGAGGCCGCCGGTGACCTGGTGGGCGGGGAAGACCATGCCCTCGCGGTTACCGACCCGCAGCGCCCGTGAGCACTCGACGGAGGCGATGAACCGTACGGTCCGACCGGTGCGGATGGTGAGGTTCGCGGTCTCGTCGAGGGTGTCGACGAGGGTGCGCAGCGGGCCGAGGGCGGCGGCCCGGAGGGATGCGACGTCCGACTGTGCCCGGTCCGCGACCTCCAGAACGGGGCCTGCCCGGTAGGTGCGGTCGTCCTCGTTCTGGACCGCGAAGTCCCGGTACACGAGCGTCGACAGCAGACGGTGGGCGGTCGACCGGGCCACCCCGAGCCGCTCGGCCGCCTCGGACACCGTGATCGGGCCCTCCACCTGCAGAATCACAGCGAGCTGGAGCGCGTGGTCGACGCTGGTGACGCCGTACGTGGGCGGGTTCTTCATGGGCTTGGCCACGACGGCTTCCTCCGATCGGTGAACAGGACGGGCAGTACGGGCGGGCCGAGCGATACGGGCAGGGCGGGCAGTACGGGCAGTACGGGCAGTACTGGCAGGGCGGGCAGTACGGGCAGGGCGGGCGGCATGAGCGGGGCGCCTCCCGCCCTCGGCTCCCTCACGCACGGTTCCGCTGTGCAGAATCTACTGTTCCCCCTTGGGCGGGGCGGCGCACCGTTCCCGTATGACAGACGCAGACGTAGGCGGAGACGGAGACGGAGACGCCGGCATAGAGCCGCACGCCGGTTCGCCCGTCTCCCTCACCGCCGAGGACCGGCCGGACCAGCCGCCCGTCAGCCCGGAGCTGGAGGACCTGTACCGGGGCTTCGAGAAGGCTCTGCTGGTGCCGCTGTGGACGCGGATCGGCGACCTGATGCCGCCGCACCCCCGGTCGAAGGCCCAGCCGCACCGCTGGGAGTGGCGGACGCTGCTCGAGCTGGCGGGCCGGTCCGGCGACCTCGTGCCGGTCGGGCGGGGCGGGGAGCGGCGCGCGATCGCGCTGGCCAACCCGAGCCTGGCCGGCCGGCCGTACGCCACCCCGACGCTGTGGGCCGCCATCCAGTACCTGATGCCCGGCGAGAACGCGCCCGAGCACCGCCACACCCAGAACGCCTTCCGGTTCGTCGTCGAGGGCGAGGGCGTGTGGACGGTCGTGGAGCGCGACCCGGTGCCCATGCGGCGCGGCGACTTCCTGCCGCAGGCCGGCCTCAACTGGCACGCCCACCACAACGCGGCCGACGAGCCGATGGCCTGGATCGACGGCCTCGACATCCCCTTCCAGTACGACGTCGAGGCGCAGTTCTTCGACTTCGGGCGGGAGGAGTTGTCGGAGGAGGAGCACGGGACGCCCGGCCGTTCCCGCTCGGAGCGGCTGTGGGGCCATCCAGGTCTGGCCCCCGTCTCCCAGCTCAGGCCCGAGTCCGGGAGCGGGGCCGGTCCCGGCCCCGGAAGCGGCGGCACCCCCCTGCTGCGCTACCCCTGGGCCGCCACCGACGCCGCCCTCACCGACCAGCTGGAGCTGGAACGCGCGGGTCACCCCGGCACCGTCGAGCCCGGCCACGCGCTGGTCCGCTACACCGACCCGACCACCGGCCAGGACGTCCTGCCGACCATCCGCGCGCAGTTCCACCGGGTCAGGAGCGGTACGGAGACGGCCCCGCGCCGGGAGACGGGGTCATCGGTCTACCAGGTGTTCGACGGCTCGGGCCGGGTGACCGTGGGCGATTTCTCCTGGTCGGTCCAGCGCGGCGACCTCTTCGTCGTCCCCTCCTGGGCCCCCCTCTCGATCCGCTCCGAGGCGTCCCCGTCCGACTCCGACTCCGGCGCCCTCGACCTGTTCCAGTTCGGCGACGCGCCGATCCTCACGAAGCTCAACCTTTTCCGCAGCCATGTGGGGCTGTCCGGGAACCACACAGAGGAGACGTACGAGTGAAGCTCGCGACCATCCGTCGCGGTGACCGCGACGGCCGTACCACCGCCACCGCCACCGCCACCGCCACCGTCGCCGCCACCACCACCGCCGTCCGCGTCGAAGGCGACTTCCTCGTCGACCTCGGCCTGCCCGACGTGGGCGCCGTCCTCGCCGCGCCCGGCGGACTCGCCGCCGCCGAGAGCGCCGACGGCGCCCGGTACCCTGCCGCGACCGCCGAGTTCGCGCCCCTCGTCCCGCGCCCCGGCAAGGTGGTGTGCGTCGGTCTGAACTACCAGAAGCACATCAAGGAGATGGGCCGCGATCTGCCCGAACACCCCACCCTGTTCAGCAAGTTCGCGGACACGCTCATCGGCGCCCGCGACGACATCCGGCGCCCCGCCGAGACCGGGCAGTTCGACTGGGAGGCCGAACTCGCGGTCGTCATCGGCCGAACGGTCCGGCGCGCGGACGAGGCGGAGGCGGAAGCGGCCATCGCCGGCTTCACCGTGCTGAACGACATCACCTGCCGCGACTGGCAGTTCCGCACCCGCGAATGGCTCCAGGGCAAGAACTGGGACCTCACGACCCCCGTAGGCCCCTACCTCGTCACCACCGACGAGGCCGGCGGCCCCCGCCCCGCGCTCGACATCAGCTGCACGGTCAACGGCCGCCTGATGCAGCGGGACAACACCGGTGACCTGCTCTTCGACCCCGTCGACCTCGTCCGCTACATCTCCACGATGATCCGCCTCAACCCCGGCGACATCATCGCCACCGGCACCCCCGGCGGTGTCGGCCACGCCCGCAAGCCACCGGTGTTCCTCAACCCCGGCGACACCGTGATCACCGAGATCGAGGGCCTGGGCCGCCTGGAGAACCACGTGATCCCGGACGGCCCGCGATGAACGCCACGACCAGGGCGACGAGGGATCTCCGGGCCGCCCTGACCTGGGTGGCGGAGGGCACCGTCCTCTGCCGCAAGGTCCTCGCCGGCCTCGACGAGACGTCGTACGACGCCCCCTCGACGCTCCCCGGCTGGACCCGCAAGCACGTGGTGGCCCACCTGGCCGGCAACGCCGAGGCCCTCAACAACCTCGTGCACTGGGCGCGCACGGGCGAGCCCACCCCCATGTACGCCTCGCCCGACGAACGCACCGCGGCCATCGCATCGGGCGCCCGGCTCCCCGCCGACCGGCTCACCGCCTGGTTCGAGGAGTCCGCCCAGACCCTCACCGACGGGATGGCCGCGCTCACCGCCGAACAGTGGCGGGCCGAGGTGGTCACCGCCCAGGGCCGTACCGTGTCGGCGAGCGAGATCCCGTGGCTGCGCGCCCGCGAGGTCCTCGTCCACGCCGTCGACCTCGACAGCGGCGTACGGTTCGCCGACCTGCCTGCGGAGTTCCGCGCCGAGCTCCGCGTCGACATCCTCGCCAAGCGCGCCCGGACCGCCGACCCCACCGGCACTGTCGTCCCCACCGTCCCCACCGTCCCCACCGTCCCCACCGTCCCTGCCGTCCCTGTCGTCCACGGCCCCCCGGCCGAGGTCACCGCGTACCTCGCCGGCCGCCCGTACGAGGGCGTCACGACGACGGACGGCGCCCCTGCCGAACCCCTGCCACCATGGCTGTGACCCGCTCTCTGCCGCCCATGGTTGTGCCCCGATCGCTGCCGCCGAGGAGAAGGACATGAGTACGTGGCCGGAAGGGCGCCCCGACGTCCTGGTCGTCGGCGGCGGCATCGGCGGCCTCTCCGCGGCCCTCGCCCTCGCCCGCAAGGGCCTGCGGGTACGGCTCTACGAACGGTCCGCCGAGTTCGGCGAGGTCGGTGCCGGCCTCCAGCTCGCCCCCAACTGCACCCGTGTCCTCGACACGTACGGCCTCCTCGACGAGGCCGTCTCACTGGGCGTGCTCCCCGAGCACATGATCATGAAGGACGCGGTCGACGCCGGCGAACTGACCCGCCTCGACCTGGCAGACCTCGAACGCCGTTACGGCCACCCCTACTTGGTGATCCACCGCAGCGACCTCCACGGCCTCCTCCTCCGCGCCTGCCGCCACCTGGGCGTCGATCTGGTGACGGACGCGCACTGCGTCTCGTACGAGAACGTCGATGGCGGCGCCCGGGCCGTGTTCGCCGACGGCCGTACCGACGAGGCGGACGCGGTCGTCGCCGCCGACGGGCTGCACTCGGTCGCGCGACGGCTCCTCGTCCACGACGAACCCGTCAACTCCGCGTACGTCGCCTACCGCGCGGCGATCCCCTTCGAGGAGGTGCGCGGCAACGGCGTACACGAGAAGGACGTCGTGGTCCACATCGGACCGCGCTGTCACTTCGTGCGGTACCCGCTGCGCGGCGGCCGGATGCTGAACCAGGTCGCCGTCTTCGAGTCGCCCAAGGCCCTGGCCGGCGAGGCGGACTGGGGCACACCCGACGAGCTCGACCGGGCCTTCGACGGCATGTGCGCGCAGATCCGGCAGGGTCTGCCCCTGATGTGGCGCGACCGCCGCTGGCGGATGTTCGACCGCGACCCGATCGCCACCTGGGTCACCGGCCGTATCGCCCTCCTCGGCGACGCGGCCCACCCTCCGTTGCAGTACATGGCCCAGGGCGCCGTCATGGCCGTCGAGGACGGCTGGGTCCTGGGCGAACACGTCGACGCGCGCACCGGCCCGTCCGGCGTCGTCGACTGGGAGGGCGCCCTGGCCGCCTACCAGGCCGTACGCCCCGAACACTGCCGCCGCGTCGTCACCACGGCCCGCGCCTGGGGCGAACTCTGGCACCACGACGGCCTGAAACGCCTCCAGCGCAACGCCCTGCTCCGCTCCCGCGACCCCTACGACTACACCTTCACCGACTGGATCTACGGCCCCACGGCCCTGACCCCCACCGAGGAACCGCCCCTCTATCCGAAGATCCCCCTGAACTCGGTACGGATCTGATCCCGGCCGGGGAGCCGCTGCCCGAGACCCGCCCGCACACGCCGACCATCCCGCGCGCACAAGTCGGCCGTCGCACACACAAGTCGGCCGGCACACACAAGTCGGCGGGTCGCGCGCACGTGCGGGACCGCCCGCCCGCGCTCCCTCAAGCCCGGTCGGCCGCACTCCGCTCGTCCAGCGCCTCGTCCGCTCCCGCCGAAGCCGACGGCGGCATGCCACCTTCTCCCGGGCCGGGCATCGCGGGCCGTCGCAGGCGGCCGGTGATCCACAGGGCCACCGGCTCGGTCCACCGCGCGGTCAGCGGGCCGGCGATCACCAGGATCAGTACGTACGCCGTGGCCAGCGGGCCGAGGGACGGTTCGATGCCGGCGGTGACGGCGAGGCCGGCGATGACGATGGAGAACTCGCCTCGGGCGACCAGCGTGCCGCCCGCCCGCCAGCGCCCCTTCGCGGAGATGTCGGCCCGCCGCGCTGCCCAGTACCCGGTGGCGATCTTCGTCAGGGCGGTGAAGACGGCCAGGACGAGCGCGGGCAGGAGCACCGGCGGAATGCTGGCGGGGTCGGTGTGCAGGCCGAAGAAGACGAAGAACACAGCGGCGAACAGGTCCCGCAACGGCGCCAGCAGACTGTGCGCGCCCTCGGCGACCTCACCCGACAACGCTATGCCCACCAGGAACGCGCCCACGGCCGCCGACACCTGCAACTGCTGCGCGAGCCCGGCGACGACGAGCGTCACCCCCAGCACGACGAGCAGCAGTTTCTCGGGGTCGTCGCTGGAGACGAACCGGGATATGTGCCGCCCGTACCGCACCGCCACCAGCAGGACGACCCCGGCCGTACCGAGCGCGATGGCCAGGGTCGCACTGCCCGCCGCGAGACCGACGCCGGCCAGCAGGGCGGTGACGATCGGCAGATAGACGGCCATGGAGAGGTCCTCGAGGACCAGGATGCTGAGCACGACGGGCGTCTCGCGGTTGCCGAGCCGTCCGAGGTCGCCGAGGACCTTGGCGATGACGCCGGAGGACGAGATCCAGGTGACGCCCGCGAGCACGACGGCGGCGACGGGCCCCCAGCCGAGCAGCAACGCCATGGCGGCACCCGGCACCGCGTTGAGCGCGGCGTCCACGAGCCCGGCGGGGTACTGGGTCTTGAGATTGGAGACGAGATCAGTCGCCGTGTATTCCAGCCCCAGCATGAGCAGCAGCAAAATCACGCCGATCTCGGCGCCGATCGCCACGAACTCCTCGCTAGTCCCCAGCGGCAGCAGCCCACCCTCCCCGAAGGCCAGCCCGGCCAGCAGATACAGCGGTATCGGCGACAACCGGAACCGCCCGGCGAACCGCCCCAGCAGGCCCAGCCCGAGGATGATCGCGCCGAACTCGACCAGGAAGACGGCGGAGGAGTGAGTGGTGGACGACTGAGCGAGGAGGTGCGCGGCGGACTGCCCGGTGGCCTGCGGGGAGAGGGCCTGCGACGCGGAGAAGTACATGCTTCGCTCACTCCCGCCCGAGTATCGCCGCGGCCGTCTCCACGCCCTCCCGGGTGCCGATCACGATGAGCGTGTCACCGCCGGCCAGCCGGAAGTCCGGCGTCGGCGACGGAATCGCCTCGGCCCGCCGCAGTACGGCCACGATGGACGCGCCCGTCTCGGTCCGCATCCGGGTGTCGCCCAGTACGCGCCCGTTCCAGTGCGACGTCGAAGCCAGCTCGATCCGCTCCGCGACCAGCCCCAACTCCGTGGTGGACAACAGGTTCGGGCTGTGGTGGTCCGGTGTCAGTGCGTCGACGAGGGCGGTCGCCTCTCCCGACGTCAGCCGCACCGACAGCGCACACGCGTCCGGATCGTCCTGCCGGTACGCGCTCAACGTCCGCGCACCGTCCCGATGAGCGACCACCGAGATCCGTCGCTGCTCCTTGGTCGTGAGGTCGTAGCGGACCCCGATCCCCGGCAACGGCGTACTACTGAGTCGCGGAGCACCCACGGCTGGCCCCCTGTCTGATTCGGATATGTCATCGGACAACCGTCGGTGCCACCCTAACGAGACCCCGAAAACCGGCAGCCGGCCGCGAGGTTGGCACCCCGATGGAACAATCCCCCTTCAACGCCCGGGCCGGCCCCGCCACGACCCGGCCCCGGCACCGGGGGATGACCGAAAGGAACCACCGCCATGATCCCAACGGGTGTCCCCACAACCCGTGCGGCGGGCGCCCTGCCGCCCCATGGAGCGGGGATACCTGTTCCCCCCGGAGCAGAAGGCCCCGTGACCGCGGCAGGCCCGGCGACCGCGGCAGGCCCGGCGACCGCGGCAGGCCCCGCGACCGCGGCAGGCCCCGCGGCCCTTCGAGGCCTTGCGACCTCCGGAACGCGCGCACCCAAGGCCCCCGGAGCGTGCCCGTGATCCAGTGGGTGTCCCTGGGGACCGGCCCCCGCCCCGTCCCCCAGCCCGTGGCCACCCCCTTGGTGTGGGCCACGGCCTTCGGGGGCGCGATGGCGTTGGTGGCCGTCCTCAACACGCTGGTCGGCACGGACCGCCCCGGCCTGGCCCTGGTCGCGCTGTCCCTGCTCTCCGCGCTCCTGGGCGTGTACGCCCGCTTCACCGCGGCCCCGGGGACGGCCGCCCTGTGCTGGCTCTTCCTCAACGGCTTCGCCATCCCACCCGTCGGCGTCCTGACCTGGGCCAACCCCCGCGACACCTTCTGGCTCGTCTGCCTCCTCACCGCGGCCCTCACCGGCACCGCCCTCGCCCGACTTCTCCAGGCCCGCGCCGCCTACCGCCGCCTCACCACCGCCCACCCCCCACCCACCCCCGAGCCGCCGGACTGGCCCCTGGCGCACTGACCGCGACCACGACCGCCGGCCCGGCCCACCTCGTCACGGCCTCCCAGTCAGCCGACGCCGACGCCGACGCAGACGCCCCAGAAGGCGTCCTCAGCCTCCTGGTCGACGGAGGATTGGACGATCATCTCCAACCCCAGCCGGCCCGAGACGCCTGCCCGCTCCCGGATGGGACTGTCGCGGAGAGCGATCTCGCCGCGGCATCCCCGACGCCGTGGCTCCAGTCACCGCCGGCGGGCAGATTGCGGGTGGCGTTGTTGTACCAGCCGTCCGCGTCGTCGATCCATGCTGCCAGCGCCGCCAAGAAACTCGCGAGGTCGGCGTTCTCCCATGAGTGGCCCTCCTTGGTGGGCGCTGCGGTGGAGGGCACGGACGAAGGCAACCAGGTCTTCTCTGCTGTCGACGTGATCAGGAGAAGTGGTCACGAGCGGCACCCTACTTGGCACGTCCGCTCGCCACACCGCTGCGACCGTCCTCCTGATCCTCGGCGTCCCTGACGTCGTGATCGACTCGCTCATGGGTTGGGAGCCCGGGGGAGCGGCCAGGATGCGCGCCCGGTACATGCACGTGACGGGGACCATGCTCCGCAAGGTCGCTCAGCAAGTCGGAGACGCACTCTGGGAGCCGCATCGGGCGGACCAAAGGTCTATGCGAGAGGTCAGAGCGTGTGGGTCTCCTCTTCCCGCTCCGAGAGGAAGTCATCGAGCAGCGCGAAGAGGGTCGTGATGACACGTTCTTCCTGCTCTGGTGAGAGCTGCCAGTGATCCCAGCCTTCATCAGGGAGGGCGATGTGACGGACCAGCCCCATCCAAGCGTGGTTGCATTCGCGGCCACGCCTGGCCACCAGCCACTCACGCCAGCCGTCGAGCCCGGGGCCGCCGTGCCGCCGGGCGTGGGCGTGGTAGCCGATCAAGAAGCTTTCCACGCGGGCGAGTGTGGCCTGACCCACGAACATCTCGGGGCCCTCTGACACGAAGGCCCAGTACTCGCGCTCACTCATGTCTATGAGACTCACCCGCTCATCCTTCCGCCTCGAAGCCGGTTGTCCCCGATCCCGAGCAAGCGGCGGGCGGCCAACTGAGACGGAAACTGAGACGGACAACGACGAAGGGCCCCACCGCGAACGGTGGGGCCCTTCGACATCGTGCCCGGTGAGGCACTGGCGGAGGATACGAGATTCGAACTCGTGAGGGGTTGCCCCCAACACGCTTTCCAAGCGTGCGCCCTAGGCCTCTAGGCGAATCCTCCGCCGGGAACATTACATGACGGTGGAGGGTGGTTGCGAACTCGTTCGAGGTCGGGTGATCAAGGGGGAGGGAGGAGTGGGGAGGCGGGTCGGCGGCCGCCGGAGATCGGGTAGGCTGGGGTCAGCCCCTCACGCGGCGCTATCTGACTGAACTCCCCCAGGGCCGGAAGGCAGCAAGGGTAGGTTGGCTCTGGCGGGTGCGTGAGGGGTCTTCTGCGTCCGGGCCCGCCCCGAGCGCCGACGGTTTCCGCCCGAGCCGACGGCGGAGGGGCCATCCACACAGTCTGGTGCCTGTTCAATCCTGGTCTCCTTCGGTCCCGGTCTCCTTGGGCGTCTCCTTCGGCGGCGGTCCGTGTTGTCAGTGGGCGCCTATAACCTCGTATGCGTGTCGTCTCTCGCGCTGTACCGCCGCTATCGCCCGGAGTCGTTCGCCGAGGTCATCGGGCAGGAGCATGTCACCGACCCGCTGCAGCAGGCGCTGCGGAACAACCGGGTCAATCACGCGTACCTGTTCAGCGGGCCGCGTGGGTGCGGGAAGACGACCAGCGCGCGGATCCTCGCCCGGTGCCTGAACTGCGAGCAGGGGCCCACGCCGACGCCGTGCGGAGAGTGCCAGTCCTGCCAGGACCTGGCGCGGAACGGACCGGGGTCGATCGACGTCATCGAGATCGACGCGGCCTCGCACGGTGGCGTGGACGACGCCCGTGAGCTGCGCGAGAAGGCCTTCTTCGGGCCCGCGAGCAGCAAATACAAGATCTACATCATCGACGAGGCCCACATGGTCACCTCGGCCGGTTTCAACGCGCTGCTGAAGGTCGTCGAGGAGCCGCCGGAGCACCTCAAGTTCATCTTCGCGACCACCGAGCCCGAGAAGGTCATCGGCACGATCCGGTCGCGTACGCACCACTATCCGTTCCGGCTCGTGCCCCCCGGCACGCTCCGGGCGTACCTCGGCGAGGTCTGCGGCAAGGAGAAGATCCCGGTCGAGGAGGGCGTCCTCCCGCTGGTCGTGCGCTCCGGGGCCGGCTCCGTGCGTGACTCGATGTCCGTCATGGACCAGCTGCTGGCGGGCGCGACGGAGGAGGGCGTGACGTATGCCATGGCCACGTCGCTGCTCGGGTATACGGACGGGTCGTTGCTCGACTCGGTCGTCGAGGCCTTCGCCGCGGGGGACGGGGCCGCGGCCTTCGAGGTCGTCGACCACGTCATCGAGCGCGGCAACGATCCGCGGCGGTTCGTCACGGACCTGCTGGAGCGGCTGCGGGACCTGGTGATCCTGGCCGCCGTGCCCGACGCCATCGACAAGGGCCTCATCGACGCCCCCGTCGAGGTCCTGGAGCGGATGCGGGCCCAGGCCGGCGTCTTCGGCGCCGCCGAGCTCAGCCGCGCCGCCGACCTCGTCAACGAAGGCCTCACCGAGATGCGCGGCGCCAACTCGCCCCGCCTCCAGCTCGAACTGATCTGCGCCCGCGTGCTCCTCCCCGCGACCTACGGCGACGAACGATCCGTCATGGCCCGCCTGGACCGCCTGGAGCGCGGGGTGAACTTCTCCGGCGGTGGCGCCGGACCGGCCATGGGGTACGTGCCCGGCCCCGACGCGCATGGGGGAGCGGCCCCGCCGATGGGCGTGGCTCCGCAGGCTCCACAGGTCCCGCAAGGTCCGCACGTTGCGCAGGTTCCGCAAGCCGCGCAGGTTTCGCCGGGCGGGGGGCCGGCGGCGGCGCGGGCTGCGGTTCGGGGGCCTGGGGGCGGAGGAACAGGTACCCACAGCGCGCCCGGCCCCGGTCCCGGCCCCGATGCGGGTCCGGGTCCGGGTTCGGATGCGTACGGCGCCGGGGGCGCCGTCGGCGGACAGCCGGGCCCGGGTGGGGGCGCCCCCGCCGGGGTGGCTCCGGCCGGCCCCCCGGGGGCCCCCCCCGGCGCCCCCGCCGCCGCGGCCCGGGGGGCCGGCCCGCCCCCCCCCGCGCCCCCCCCCGCCCGCCCCCGGGGGGGGGGGCCCCCGCCCCCCCCCCC
>NZ_JBHVDX010000110.1:0-31370 GCF_042802555.1 Streptomyces sp. NPDC057474
CCAGAGGCCGGGGCGGCCGTGGCGGGGGACGCGGTGGCGCCGAGCGCGCCGAGGCCGAGCGCGGCGCCCGCTCCGGTGGCGAGGAGGTGCCGTCGACTGGGAAGGCTGGTCACTGGGGTAACCCTTTCTGCGTGGGGGCAGGGGTGTTCCCGGCGTATGGGCGGCGGACCGGCCGGGACGGTGGGGGTGGAAACGGCGAAGCCGGTGTTCTGGTAGGGCGTGCTCAACAGGCCCATATCAACCCATGCCATCTCGCCCCGGCCTCCGTGGCCGTGACTGAAGAACACGGTGGTGAGCTTCCTGTCGGGATCGAGGATTGGCGGCGAGTCGGCGGTGTTCGCGGGTGGGACCGGCGTTGACCAGCATCGCCTCCTGCTCGCCGGTGGCGAGGGTGGGGGTCTTGTTCATGCCGCCGACCGGAGAGTCCAGGTCGAGGACTTTGAATTCGAGCGTGCTCATCTGGGCTCTTCGCTCTTCGGTCGAGAATGGGGCTCGGTGGGCGCGAGCGGTTCACCGGATGATATCTGACGAGTCAGGTGTTCTCGCGCTGGGTGCCCGCGGTGTGATCCGAGTCGCATGGGCCTGCTGTGGGGTCAGGGTGGCTGGCAGGGTCGCCGCGCCCCTGGGGGCCGGGGTGGAATCAAGTCGGCGGGGCGACGAAGGCAGCGCGGTGGGGGTCGGCGCACAGTGCGCCGCCGGACGGCCGCATCCCACGTCCGGTGGTCATTCGGACGGCGGCAGCAGTCGCTTCATCAACGCCTCCTCCAGCTCGCGCAGGATGGTGTCGTCATCGACATAGGGATGCGGCAGGGTGTGCCAGAGGGCGAACTGGCCGTGCAGGCCGGTCCACAGCAGGACGCCCAACGTCCGGGCCTCCTCGCGTTGCTCGGGGCAGGCCGCGGCGAGGTACTGGTCGACGGCATCGGTCCACGCGATCATCACCCGGTCGAGCGGATGCCCGGTGGCGCGCCGGTCCTCCGCCGAAGTGTGCTGCTCCAGGCTGAACATGAGCCGATAGCGGCGGGGATTGGCGACGGCGAACCCGCGGTAGGTGCCGACGACGGCGCGCAGGACACCCCATGCGTCGGCACCGGCCTCGCCGGCCGCGCTCCCGGCCTCGCGCATGGTCGACGCCAGCGCGGCGTATCTGGCGTCGAGCACCGTCCGCACCAGGTCGGTCTTGTCCTTGAAGTGCAGGTAGATGCTGGGTGCGGCGATGCCCAGTTCGCGGGCGATGCCGCGTAGGGAGAGGTCGTTTTCGCGGCCCGACTCCTCCAGGATGCGGGTCGCCGTGTCCAGGATGTCCTGCCGGAGGCGCTCTCCTTCGCCCTGTCGGTTGGGTACGCGCCGCCGGGGTGCCGCGTCCACGCTTCCTCCTCCGCATTTTTCCACCGGTTGTGACCAGGTCTTCATCATCGGCCATCCACGTGTGACATCTGTCCGGAACGGTCCCTCTCGGAGGCCACCTAACGGCGTTAGGCTCAGCCCTGAAAACCACCTAACTGTGTTAGGTGGGATGAGAGGAGTTCCCGTGACCCCTGACCCCACGCCCGAATACAGCCTCGTCCGGCCGAGGACCGCACCCCTCGACCCACCACCCGCCTACTCCCGCCTGCGTGAGGACGCACCGATCAGCCGCGTCACCATCTGGGACGGCCGGTACAGCGCCTGGCTGGTGACTCGCTGGGAGGACGCCCGTGCGGTGCTCGGCCACCCCGCCTTCAGCAGCGACTCCTCCCAGCCCGGGTTCCCGGCGGTGCTGCAGGATCAGCCGCCCCAGCCGCCCGGCTTCTTCGTCAGCGTCGACGCACCCGTCCACACCACGATGCGACGCACGCTCACCCGAGAGTTCATGGTCAAGAAGATCGACGCGCTGCGTCCCGCGATCACCGGCATCACGGGACAGTTGCTGGACGAGATGGCCGGGTCACAGGGGCCGGTGGACCTCGTGGAGCGTTTCGCCCTGCCGCTGCCCTCGCTGGTGATCTGCGAACTGCTCGGCGTGCCGTACGAGGACCACGAGTACTTCCAGGAGCGCTCAAAGGTCTTCGTGGACATCACGACGACGGCGGAACACTTCACCCAGGCATGGGGGGAGCTCAACTCCTATCTGCTCGACCTGCTCGCCGCCAAGCGGAAAGCCCCCGGCGACGACGTGCTCTCCCGCCTCGCCGAGCAGGTCGACGCGGGCACCGTCTCCGAGGGGGACGCCTCCGACCTGGCGGTGTTCCTGTTGTTCGCGGGCCACGAGACCACCGCGAACATGATCGCGCTCGGTACCGTCGCTCTGCTGCAGAACCCCGACCAGATACCCCGCCTGCTCGCGGGGCCGGCCGAGACCGCGCAGGCGGTGGAGGAACTGCTCCGTTACCTGTCCATCGTTCACTTGGGCCTGCGTCGCCGTGCTCGCGATGACGTCACGATCGGCGGTGCCACGATCTCGGCAGGGGACGGCGTGATCGTCCCCATCCATCTGGCCAACCGCGACCCGGAGGTCTTCACCGATCCCGACCGTCTTGACCTCGGCCGGGCCAACGCGCGCCGGCACGTGGCGTTCGGGTACGGCATCCACCAGTGTCTCGGCCAGCCCCTGGCCCGCGCCGAACTCCAGATCGCCCTGCCCGAATTGTTCCGGCGGCTTCCCGGACTGCGGCTCGACGCTCCCCTCAAGGACCTCGCCTTCAAGCAGGAAACGGCCGTCTACGGAGTCACCGAACTACCCGTGACCTGGTGAGCGGCCCCACCGGGCCGGAACGCCCATCACTCTGCCACCTCGAACCAAGCGGAGCACAACCCCCATGAACATGAAGGTGGAAGTAGACGTCCCCAAGTGCGTGGCCGCCGGACAGTGCGTGCTGCTCGCCCCGGACGTCTTCGACCAACGGGACGCCGACGGCATGGTCGTCCTGCTCGACGACACCCCGGCGCCCGAACTGCACGACAGCGTCCGTGAGGCGGCGCTGGTCTGTCCCGCCGCCGCGATCCGGCTGGCGGAATCATGAGTACCGCGGGCACCCTCGACGTTCCCCCGGCAGCCTGGACCGTATCGTGTCCGTCGGTGCGTCCGCGAGTGGCCTGGCCACGGCCGAAGCAGTGCCGAGACAGGGCTACCGGGGATCAGCCACTCTGATCGGCGGCGCGCCGCATCGGCCACGAACTGGCGACCGCGGAGCGGGTGTTGCACCGTCTGGCCGTTTCCGCTGATCCTTGGCTGCTACGGCAGCCGTCAATGGGGTGGTGGGGGAGGCTCTCGGGCGGCGGCAGTCCGGGGCCGATGCGGAAGAGCAGGTCGTACTGGTGCGGAGCGCCGGTGGCCAGTCGGCAGTAGGTGTCGACCGCGGCGCGCAGCCCGGCCCACACATCATCCGCGGGAGCCGCCTGCTGAGCGTCACGCATCTTTTCGGCCAGCGTCGCATAGACCGAGTCGAGCAGGGTCCACATCAAGTCGGCCTTGTCCTTGAAGTGGCTGTAGACCGCCCCGGCGGTGATTCCGGCCTTCCGGGCGATGCCCCGCAGGGAGACCTCGTCCGGGCTGTTGGCCTGTTGGAGGAGGCGTCCGGCGGCGTCGAGAATCTCCTGGCGCAACTGCTGGCCCTCTCCCCAGCGGTTGGGGACCCGAGTCCGGCTCGTCCTCTCGGCATCCACGTCGGGCTCTGGGGCGCTCACTCCGCAGCGCCTGTTCGCTGAAGAGAAGCGATTTCCTTGCTGTGCCGGCACGGGCTCTCAGCGCTGTTGGTTCCGCTCCGTCGTCCCGCGCGCTCTTTCGTAAGGAACACCCATCTCATGTGCCGATTCGCGATACCCCCTGCCCTTTTTCGCCCCAGGCTGGCAGGCCCGTCCTCGTTGTACGCCGACTTCTTGTCCAGTTGGGACCGCGAGGCGGCGTCATGGCGGTAGCGGTTCGACCTGGGCAGAAGCTGACAGTCGACGAGGTCTGCGACGAGCTTCAGATCGCCCGATCGACCTTCTACGACTGGCGCCAGAAGGGGCGCGGCCCGCGCTGCATTCGACTGCCCAACGGCTCCCTTCGGATACGGCGGCGCCGCGAACCCGTAGGAACGGCACCGTCTGCTGGTGCCTTGATGGCCGCGGCGCCCCTTCCCTGAAGCATTGTGGCCCTCCGGCAATGTCGAATTTTCATGGCCTGAAGGAGAGTGAGTAATCCTGTCGGATCCGATCAAGAAGTTGCCACCGAACGCGAATGGGTCTACGTCCGGCTGAGGTCTGCGGACTCCGGTGGGAAGACGTCGACCTGGACAACGCCACGATCACCATCGCCAACACGAGGACGATGATGGGCAATCGGTACGTGGTGGAGAAGGACACCAAGTCTCTGGCCGGTGAACGGGAACTCCCGTTGCCGGCTCCGGTGCTGGCTGCTCTCAAGTCGTTCAAGACCCTCCAGGCCAAGGAGAAACTGGCCTTGGGTGAGGCATACGCAGAGTCCGGCTACGTCTTGGTGCATGAGACCGGAGCAGCGTTCACGATCAAGCAGCTCCGTCGACGCGCGTACCGGCTCATGGTGATTCTCTGCCTTCGCCGAGTCCGTCTCTACGACGCTCGTTCGTCGTGCCTCACGTACCTGGCCAACAATGGCGTGCCGGATCACATCCTTGCGCGATGGGCCGGACACACGAATGTGAAGACCACCAAGAAGTGGTACGTGAAGCCGGACATCGAGGATCTTCGCGAAGCCGCCACGATGTGGGATGGCTTGCACGGGAGTGCAACGGAGTGGCAAGCGTGAGCCAGGCGGTCTACCAGCCGGGCGACTTGCCCAGGCGTATGGCCGGCAAGATCGAGGTGGACGCGGAGACCGGCTGCTGGCTGTGGACCGGTAGCTGCAACGGGAAGGGGCAGTCAGGCTATGGCCAAGTCTCCTACGAGGGAAAGACACAGCTTGTCCACCGTGTGGTGTTCAGGTTGCCGGTCGGTGAGATTCCGGAGGGCTTCCAGGTGCGTCATGCCGATCCTTGGGGACGGCACTTTACGCTTTGCTGTAACCCGGATCACCTGGAAGCCGTGCCAAAGAAGGAAGCTTTGCGGCGCAGGGACTGGGAGAGCGCGCGAGCCAGGAGGACGCACTGTCCAAGCGGCCACGCGTACACGCCGGAGAACTCGTATCTGGATCCCAGAGGGTTCCGGCAGTGTCGGACGTGCCGCGCCGAGAGGGGCACGAGCCGTCGGGTTCCCCGAGTCGTGTGAGATTTCGTGATACGTGAGAGGGTCTGACGGGTGAGCGAGACACCACCGAACACCCTGCAATACCGCTTTGACGGGGCAGAAGACGCCCCTGTCCTGATCCTGGGGCCCTCACTTGGTACCACATGGCACATGTGGGACCGGCAGATCCCGGAACTGACGAAACAGTGGCGGATCTTCCGCTTCGACCTGCCGGGCCATGGCGGCGCGCCCGCCTACCCCGGCGGCTCGGTCACCGAGCTGGCTGCCCGCCTGCTGGCCACGCTCGACGCCGTCGGCGTGCAGCGCTTCGGCTACGCGGGCTGCGCGCTCGGCGGCGCCATCGGGGCCGAGCTCGCGCTGCGCCACCCCGAACGCATCGCCTCGCTCGCGCTGATCGCCGCCTCGCCCCGCTTCGGTACGGCCGACGAGTTCCGTCAGCGCGGGGTGATCGTACGGACGAACGGCCTCGACCCGATCGCCCGTTCGTCTCCGGACCGGTGGTTCACGGGCGGGTTCGCGGCGACGCAGCCCGCGATCACCGAGTGGGCCGTGCAGATGGTCCGCACCACCGACCCTGGCTGTTACATCGCCGCCTGCGAGGCGCTCGCCTCGTTCGACGTGCGCGCCGAACTCGGCCGCATCGGTGTCCCCACCCTCGTCCTCGTCGGCTCCGACGACCAGGTCACCGGCCCCGCCGAGGCCCGCACGCTCGTCGCGGGCATCCCGGACGCCCGGCTCGCGGTCGTCCCCGGCGCCTCGCACCTCGTCCCGGTCGAGCAGCCCGCCGCGGTCACCGACCTCCTCGTACGCCATTTCTCCACGGCCTGGCAGCCCGCCTACGACTCCACCACCGGCCACGTCGCCATCATGGCGGCCCCGGTCAAGCCGGCCCTCGCCGCCGTCCCGCCGCAGACCAGGCCGGTCGCCGAGATCGCCCCGGCCGCCGCCCAGCCCGAGGCGCTGGGGAGACCGGACCCGTACGACGCCGGGCTCAAGGTCCGTCGCGAGGTGCTCGGCGACGCGCACGTCGACCGGGCGCTGGCCTCGGCGGACGAGTTCTCCGGCGACTTCCAGGAGTTCATCACCCGCTACGCCTGGGGCGAGATCTGGGACCGCCCCGGCCTCGACCGCCGCTCCCGCAGCTGCGTCACGCTGACCGCCCTCGTCGCCGGGGGACACCTGGACGAACTCGCCTTCCACACCCGCGCCGCCCTCCGCAACGGCCTCACCCCGAACGAGATCAAGGAAGTCCTCCTCCAGGCCGCCGTCTACTGCGGGGTGCCGGCCGCGAACAGCGCGTTCCGGGTGGCCCAGCAGGTCATCCGCGAGGAGACCACCCCCGAGGAGTGACCGACGGGCGCTGTGGAGCGGCCGACGGGTTCTGAGGAGCGGCGGCGACGACACCGGCCACCCGGCCACCCGGCCACCGATGGGCCCGGCACCGGTGGTCGGGGGCAGGATGGACCCATGAAGCTCACGAAGAAGTCGCACGCCTGCGTCCGTCTGGAGAAGGACGGACGCACGCTCGTCATCGACCCGGGCGGGTTCAGCGAGGAGGACGCGGCGATCGGCGCGGACGCCGTCCTGGTCACGCACGAGCACCCCGACCACTTCGACGAGGGACGGCTGCGGGCGGCCCTGGAGGGCAACCCGGCCGCCGAGATCTGGACCCTGCGGTCCGTCGCCGAGAAGGTTTCCGCCGCCTTCCCGGGCCGGGTGCACACCGTCGGCCACGGCGACACGTTCACCGCCGCCGGGTTCGACGTCCAGGTCCACGGCGAACTCCACGCCGTCATCCACCCGGACATCCCGCGCATCACCAACGTCGGCTACCTCGTCGACGACGGCCGCGTCTTCCACCCCGGCGACGCCCTCACCGTCCCCGACCACGCCGTCGAGACGCTGATGCTCCCCGTCATGGCCCCCTGGAGCAAGATCTCCGAGGTCATCGACTACGTCCGCGAGGTCAAGCCGCACCGCGCGTACGACATCCACGACGCCCTCCTCACCGACCTCGCCCGCCCCATCTACGACCGCCAGATCGGCGCCCTGGGCGGCGCGGAGCACCTGCGCCTGGCCCCCGGCACCTCGGCGGACGTCTGAGGAACGCGCACGTCCTCGCCGACGACCGGGCGGGACCGGGGGTTGTCAGACCCGCCCGGTAGGTTGTGAGGCATGCGCATCGCGACCTGGAACGTGAACTCGATCACCGCCCGCCTCCCGAGGCTCCTGGCCTGGCTGGAGAGCAGCGGCACGGACGTGCTCTGCCTCCAGGAGGCCAAGATCGCCGAGGACGGCTTCCCGTTCGACGCGCTGCGCGAGGCGGGCTACGAGGCGGCGGTGCACGCGACGGGCCGGTGGAACGGCGTGGCGGTGATCTCCCGCGTGGGCCTGGAGGACGTGGTCAAGGGCCTTCCCGGCGACCCCGGCTACGACGACGTGGTGGAGCCCCGCGCCCTCTCCGCGACCTGCGGCCCGGTCCGCGTCTGGTCGGTGTACGTGCCGAACGGCCGCGAGGTCGACCACCCGCACTACGCGTACAAGCTCCAGTGGTTCGAGGCGCTCAAGGCCGCCGTCGCCGGTGACGCGGCCGGCAGCCGCCCCTTCGCCGTCATGGGCGACTACAACGTGGCGCCGACGGACGACGATGTGTACGACGTCGCCGCCTTCGAGGGACTCACCCATGTCACCCCCGCCGAGCGTGCGGCCCTCGCCTCCCTCCGCGAGGCCGGCCTCTCCGACGTCGTCCCCCGTCCCCTCAAGTACGAGCACCCCTTCACGTACTGGGACTACCGTCAGCTCTGCTTCCCGAAGAACCGAGGCATGCGCATCGACCTCGTCTACGGCAACGAGGCGTTCGCGAAGGCCGTGACCGACTCGTACGTGGACCGGGAGGAGCGCAAGGGCAAGGGAGCCTCCGACCACGCACCGGTCGTGGTGGACTTGGACGTGTAGATCGTCTGGATCGTTCAGGCCGTCACAGCCGGCCGAGGTCCACCGACCCGGCCAGCGCCGCCAGCCCTGTTTCGTTCGGATGCAGATGGTCCCCGCTGTCGTACGCGGGAAGCAGCCGGGCCGGACGGCCGGGGTCTCGCAGCACCTTGTCGAAGTCGAGGACCCCGTCGAACTCCTCGTTGCCCCGGATCCACTCGTTCACCGCGACCCGCCGGTCGTCGGCGGTGGCCGTGCAGCGGGCCTCGCCCTCGCACGGCGCGATGGTCGCCACGAGCATCCGCAGGCCCCGCTCGTGCCCCCGGGCGGCGATCTCCCGCAGCCCGGCGACGACCTCGTCCGCCGTCGCACCCCAGCGGACGTCGTTGACGCCCTGGAAGACGACGACGGTTCGGGCGGAGGTCTGGGCGAGGACATCGCGGTCCAGGCGGTGCAGGGCGCTCACGCCGCCCGTGTCGGTGGAGACTCCGTCGCCGGGATAGCGGTCGGTGACCACCCGGTTCGCCGAGATCCCCTGGTTGAGGACGCCGTAGTGCGGGACCTCGTCCTGGCTCAGCAGTCGCCCGGCCAGCACGTCCGGCCACCGCCGGTTCGCGTCGACCGTCGACTTCTCCCCGTCGGTGATCGAGTCCCCGAGGAGGACGACGGAGCCGGGCCCGCCGCTCACGTCCACGCCGGTCAGCAGCGGCCAGGTCGTGAGCGTCGACGTGTACGCCGCCGCCGAGCCGTCGCCCGCGTGGTCGCCCGGCTCGCTGACGTACGACGTCTGCTGGGCGAGCCGGTGCACCGGCGCCGCCGTCACCGTGCCCGGCAGGTGGAAGCTCACCAGGAGGTTGGTGTCCGGAGGCACCTCGAAGCCCAGCGGGTCGCTGAACGCCTGGGCGCCCGCCGGGATTTCGGTGCCCGCCGCACCCCGGAACGACAGGGGCACCGGCGCACTCCGGGCGTTCGCCCCCGCCGCCTGCAAGGCCACCGTCGCGCTCCCCACCCTTACCGGCGCCGACGCGAAGGTGTTGTCGAGCCGGATCCGTACCCGGGGCCCGCCCGCCGAGGTGTGGACGACGAGCCGCAGCGTCCGGTCGGTCCAGGGGCCGACGACCGTGTAGCCGGAGGTGGAGGCGGCCCAACTGCCGCTCCAGCCACGCGACTCGGGGCGCACAGACACATCGAACACATGCAGGTTCTGGTTGCTTGGCAAGGTCACGGAGGCGACCTCGCGGCCACGCGCGACCGGCACGGTGACGACGTACAGCCTTGCCCTCTCGGTGAGTTGACCGCCTGGCGTGTTGATGTGGGGGAGCGCCACGGCCTTGGTGGCGAGCGGGCCGGTGCGCCAGTCCGGGGCGGTCAGGCGGTACGCGGAGCGGGCGCCGTTCGCGTAGCGGACCGTACCGGTGCCGGTCGCCTCGGCGGCGCCCGTGGCGGCGACGAGGAAGGCGAGGGCGTCGCCCCGGCCCCGTACGCGTACGGACTGGCCGGCGGCGCGGACGTTGTCGGGCTCGCCCGCCGTGCGGCGCGGCCAGGTCAGGCGCGCGCCCTGAACGGTCAGCGCACGCCCGGCCGTCCACCCCGCGGCCTTCAGATCGGTGGCCGAGAGGGAACCGCCGGAGCCGTCGAAGTCGGCCTCGGTGGGCTGTGCGTCGTCGCTGACCGCCCGGTTGTCGAAGAGTCGTTCCAGCGGCGCCGGTTCGGTCGCTCTGTCATCGTCGGCTCGGGCGGTGGCGACGGGTGCGACCGTCGCCAAGAGTGCCAGTACGACGGCCGTTCCCCAGACGCGTCGGCGCACGCGTGACCCCTCCCGCTCGCTGATGACCATGATGGCGACGATGATGACGGATGCGACATCGGTACAACGATGAGACGACAGATGCGCCACGAAGCTAAAGAGGCGTCAGGGCCCCGTCAATGAGGCGGGCACGAACTACGAACGAACTCTCGGCGAACAAGCGGTCCCCGCGCGCCTGTGGTGCGAAGGGTGAGGTGGATGACACGCTGAGCGCATGAACATCTCTTTCCTGGGCAACTGGCGCAAGAGGCGTGACCCCGCCTTCGGGGTCGCGGTGTTCACCGGCGGCGACGGTGACGACGACGGTCACGAGGGACTCGCCGAACTCCTCTCCGAATGTGAACTTCTGCGCGCGCAGGCCGCGCAGTCCGGTGTCCGACTCGACGACTCCGCAACCTCGTTGGAAGCACTCGACCAGCTCGTCCCACGCTGGCGCGACGACGAGGAGACCGTGGCCTGGCTCGGGAACGACGCCGGGCTGTATCTGGGCACGGTCGTCGTGCGGACCGTCCCGGGCGCCCGTTGGGAGATCTGGCCCGATGGTCAGCCCGTGGTGCGACTGGCGTCCGGCCGTGAGATCGACGTGGTCGAGGCGGGCCAGGAGTGGGCCGCCTGCGGTGCGCCGGAGCTATCCCAGCTGTACGCCGAGGTCGCGGAGGGATGACCGCCTCCCGCACCACCTCCGCCGCGGCCGCTTCCTGAAAATACGGCTAATCCTTGACAGTGCGTGTCGTGTACGGGGGCAACTTACGTCCGGATAGTTTGCGGCACCTGCGAGACGACACGACACGACACAACACGACACGACACGGCCGACAGTGAGTAGGGCGGGCAGGGCATGGCGGTCGATCCGCTGATCGAGATGCACGACGTGAACAAGTACTTCGGCGAGTTGCATGTCCTGCAGGACATCGACCTCACCGTCGGCAAGGGGGAGGTGGTCGTGGTCATCGGCCCGTCGGGGTCGGGGAAGTCGACGCTGTGCAGGACGATCAACAGGCTGGAGCCCATCGGCTCCGGCACGATCCTGCTCGACGGGCAGCCGCTGCCGGACGAGGGCAAGACCCTCGCGGCACTCCGCGCGGACGTCGGCATGGTCTTCCAGGCCTTCAACCTCTTCGCGCACAAGACGGTCCTGCAGAACGTGTCGCTCGGTCAGGTCAAGGTGCGCAAACGGAAGAAGGAGGACGCCGACAAGCGCTCCCGCGAACTCCTCGACCGTGTCGGCCTCGCCGACCAGGCGCCGAAGTACCCGGCGCAGCTCTCCGGCGGCCAGCAGCAGCGCGTGGCCATCGCCCGCGCCCTCGCCATGGACCCCAAGGTCATGCTGTTCGACGAGCCGACGTCGGCCCTCGACCCGGAGATGATCAACGAAGTCCTCGAAGTCATGCAGCAGTTGGCGCGCGAGGGCATGACCATGGTCGTCGTCACCCATGAGATGGGCTTCGCCCGCTCGGCCGCCAACCGTGTCGTCTTCATGGCGGACGGCCGGATCGTCGAGGACCGCGCTCCGGACGCGTTCTTCACGAACCCGGAGAGCGACCGTGCCAAGGACTTCCTGTCCAAGATCCTCAAGCACTGACCACCGCCACTGGACCGGGTGCGGGCCTCGACTACGATGAGCGGTTCATCCACTTGGGGTGAGCGAGGCCGTGGACGCCACCCCGGCCGAAACAGGGATGCTGCTGCCAGGCATGCAGCAGCCAGGGGCCAGGCCCGCCCGGCGGCAGCCGGAGATCACTGCTCGCGCAGCGGGATCGACACGTACGACGGGTCGTTCTGCGGCGAAGAGAAGGTCAGCTGCGCGCCGGTCGGGTTGTGCTCGATGTAGAGCGGGTCGACCGTGTCGACGACCAGGGCGAGACGGTGGCCCGCCGGGACGTCGTAGGCCGTGGAGAGCAACTCCAGGTCCACGCCGAACGGCTTGCCGGCCGTCTCGCCGTGGAAGGTGTACGGCGCGTGGCTGACCAGCCTGCCGAGGCCGAGCGGGCCCACGTCGTACAGGTACGCGACGAGGGTGCCGCTCTCCTTGGTGGCCGTGACCGTGGTGTGCAGCTTCGCGGTACCGCGCACGGCCTGCGCCTTCGTGTACTTCTCCGACTGCCACACGGCCGCCCAGCGGCGCGGCAGCAGCGGAATCGAGGCCACGGGCGGGAGTTGGGCCACCTGGTCCAGGATGCTGGACAGGAAGACGACCCCGCCGTTCGCGCCCGAGTCGACGTTCGTGCGAATCGTGGTGCCGCTCGTGAGGGCGATCTTCTCGCGGGTGGCGGTCACCGAGTTCCAGTCCGGGTAGCCCTCGAAGGCGCCGCCCGTACGGGACTTGAGCCGGACGGGCTGCTCGCGGTCGATGCCGTTGGGCGTGCCCTTGAGGTAGCGGTCGAACCAGCGCTGGGTGTCCGTCCACACGTCGTTGGGCAGCCCGAACAGACCGGTCACCTCCGCGGTGGCGTGGTCGCCGGGGCGCAGCTCCAGCCGCTTGGGGCCGGTGAGTTTCTCGTAGAAGTCGGCGTACTGGTTGGGTGGGAAGATCGAGTCGCCCCAGGCGTTGGCGAGCATGACCGCCGTGCCGTTGGTGTTGATCTGGTCCAGGTAGGTCTCAGGGGAACGTTTCTTCCCCCAGGCGATCATGTCCTCCTCCTTGGTCAGGTTGGAGGCGTAGAAGTTCTCGAAGATCTGCCGGAGTTCGGGGCCCTGGCGGCCGGTGATCCGTCCGGCGCCGTCCAGCAGTGCGGCCGCCTGGAGGTGCTGGGTGCGCCCGCCGTAGATCGAGTCGATCAGGTCCGCCCAGCCGCTCAACGCGGCGACCGCCTTGACACGCTTGTCGTGCGCGGCGGTGAGCAGACTGATGCCCGCCCCGTACGACAGCCCCGCCATGCCGATGTGGGCGGCGTCGGATGGGGTGTTGGCGAGGGCCCAGTCGATCACCCTGGAGGCGTCGGCTGTGTCGGGTGGCCCCGCGACCTCTATGTATCCGCCGGACTCCCAGAAGCCGCGGACGTTGTAACTGACCACGACATAACCGGCGTCGGCCAGCTTCCGCGCCTGGGCCAGGTACTCGACCTGGGGGAGGCCCCAGCTCGTGGGCAGCACGAGGAGCGGGTAGGCGCGTGAGGTGTCGGCGGGTGCGACGACATTGGCCTTGAGGACCGTGCCGCCGTCGCCCGTGATGTCGACGAAGCGGGTGGTGGGGCCGGCGGTGGAGCCGGACGCCGCCTGGGCGGCGGGGGCGAGGCCGAGGGCCGTTCCGGCGACCAGGGTGGCCGAGACGGCACCCACGGCGCTCGTCCGCAGAGCCCTGGTCGTACGCGATGTGGTGCCGTGCGGGTGTCTCACGGGTCGCTCCTCACTCGTGTAAGTGCAAAGTGACCCGACGGTAACCGGACTCCCTTACCGGAAGTAACTCCCCGGTAAGTTACGTGACGGTAACGTTCAGCCGTGAACTAGGAGGCGCGGTGCGAGATCTGTGCCGGGGCCGACGGTGACGGTGCCGGGGCCTGGGCCGCGCGGGTGACGTCCGCCACGAGCTCGACCACATCGGCGCCGTACGCCTGGGAGTTGACGACCTTCAGGAGGAGGGCGAAGGTGCCGGTGCCGTACTTGCGGTGCAGGCGTTCGTGGTTGCGGGCCAGGTAGCGGGTGGCGGCCTGGTTGGTGATCGCGCGCTGACCGCAGAACAGGAAGACGGGCCGGGCCTGGTCCGGCTGGCCGGTGGTGAGCCGGGCCAGGATGACGTGCTCGGTGATGCCGGGATCCAGCCGGTACTGCTCGCTGCCTATCTGGAAGGCGGCCCGGTGGGGGCCGGGCTCGGGGTCGTTGTTGAAGCTGATGCCGGGCAGCATGGCCGCTATGTGCGCGGCCATTCGGCGATTGGAGACGGGTCCTCCCACACAGAACTCGGTGCGCTCGCCGAACCCCTGCTGGGCCGCGTCCTGGGTGATCATCTGCGCGTGCGAGCCGCAGTCCTTGATCAGTGCGGAGAGCTCCAGCAGCGCGAACACGTCGAAGCGGTGGACAGCCAGGTCCGCGCTGGACGGATCACGGTTGACCACCAACAAGGACTCGGAGTTGTCCGGCAGCCCGAAGAACGTCTGCTTGCGGCGGAGCTTCCGCTTCCACAGGTACGTCCGGAAGAACCAGCCCAGCGAGGCGCTGAGCCCCGCTGCGATCACGCCGAGGACGATATTGCGCACGTCGTCATTCATGGCCGCGCATGGTAGCGGGCGCGGCCGAACACTGTCCGAATCCCTGTCCGATTCCGTGCCCGGTGTCCTGGTTCGGCGTGTCGTTGCGGGAGTGTTGCGGGACCGCCGGATGGCCGAGACGCCGCTGACGGGGCCGTAGTACCCGCGTTAGTCTGCGCGGACGGTCCTTGACTGGAGGTACGGATGCGTCTGCGTCGCCCTGTCGCGCGGAAACTGGCTGTACTGGCGGCAACGTCCGCCGTGGTGTCGGTGGGGGCGGCCCCGCCGACCTCCGCCGCGACGGACACCGCCCGGAAGGTACCGGTCGCCGTCGGCTACGGCGGTGCGGTCTCCAGCGTCGACCCGGACGCCTCCGCCGTCGGCGTCGAGGTGCTCCGCAAGGGCGGCAACGCGGTGGACGCGGCCGTCGCCACGGCCGCCGCACTCGGCGTCACCGAGCCCTACTCGGCGGGCATCGGCGGAGGCGGCTACTTCGTCTACTACGACGCCAAGTCCCGTACGGTGCACACCGTCGACGGCCGGGAGACAGCGCCCCTGAGCGCCGACGAGAACCTCTTCCTGGAGAACGGCACGGCAATCCCGTTCGCGGAGGCCGTCACCAGCGGGCTGAGCGTCGGCACGCCCGGCACCCCGGCCACCTGGCAGACGGCGCTGAGGAGTTGGGGCAGCGAGCCGCTCGGCAAGCTGCTGAAGCCCGCCGAGAAGCTCGCGCGCGACGGGTTCACCGTCGACGCGACCTTCCGCGCCCAGACCGCCTCCAACGAGGCCCGGTTCCGCAACTTCCCGGCCACGGTCGACCTTTACCTTCCCGGGGGCCAGCTGCCGGTGGTCGGCTCGACCCTCAAGAACCCCGACCTGGCCCGCACCTACGCGGAGTTGGGCCGCAAGGGCGTCGACACCCTCTACCGGGGCGGCATCGCCCAGGACATCGTCGACACGGTCAACAAGCCGCCGGTGGAACCGAGTTCGGGCTACAACGCTCGCCCCGGCGACCTGACGACCACCGACCTCGCCGCGTACCGCGCCAAGCGCCAGGCACCCACGAAGGCGTCGTACCGAGGTCTCGGTGTCTACGGGATGGCCCCCTCGTCTTCCGGCGGCACAACGGTCGCCGAGGCGCTCAACATCCTGGAGCGGACCGACCTGTCGAAGGCGAGCGACGTCCAGTACCTGCACCGCTACATCGAGGCGAGCCGTATCGCGTTCGCCGACCGGGGCCGCTGGGTCGGCGACCCCGCCTTCGAGGACGTACCGACGAAGGAACTGCTGTCGCAGAAGTACGCCGACTCGCGCGAGTGCCTGATCAAGGACGACGCGGTGCTCACCAGCCCCGTCGCGCCGGGCGACCCGCGTGATCCGGCCGCCTGCGCGACCGGCGGTACGGCCGCGCCGACGACGTACGAGGGCGACAGCACGACGCATCTCACGGTCGCCGACAAGTGGGGCAACGTCGTCTCCTACACGCTCACCATCGAGCAGACCGGCGGCAGTGGTATCACCGTGCCGGGCCGCGGCTTCCTGCTCAACAACGAGCTGACGGACTTCTCCTTCACCCCGGCCAACCCGGCCGTCCACGACCCCAACCTGCCGGGTCCGGGCAAGCGGCCGCGCTCGTCGATGTCGCCGACGATCGTGCTCGACAAGCACGACAAGCCCGTGGTGGCGCTCGGTTCGCCCGGCGGCGCGACCATCATCACGACCGTGCTGCAGACCCTGACCGGCTTCCTCGACCGGGGCCTGCCGCTGGTCGACGCGATCGCCGCGCCGCGCGCCAGCCAGCGCAACCAGACCACCACGGAACTCGAACCGGGCCTGTGGACCAGCCCGTTGAAGACCGAACTCGAAGCCATCGGGCACGGCTTCCGGCAGAACCCGGAGATCGGCGCGGCCACCGCCGTCCAGCGCCTGTCGAACGGCAAGTGGCTGGCCGCCGCGGAGACCGTACGGCGCGGGGGCGGCGCGGCGATGGTCGTGCACCCCACGAAGTAGGTGTCACCGAGGGTAGGTGTCACTGGGGGGCGGGCGGCGTCGTACGGAACGCGAGCCGCCCGTCCTCCACGTCCGCCACCACCCGGCTGCCGGACGGCAACCGACCGTCGAGCAGCAGGCGGGACAGGGGGTTGTCGACCTCCCGCTGGATCGTGCGGCGCAGCGGCCGGGCGCCGTACTCGGGCTGGTGGCCGTCGCGGGCCAGCCGGTCGACGGCCTCCTCGGTGAACTCGATGGTGACGCCCCGTGCGTGCAGCCGGTGCTGTGTCCGCTCCAGCAACAGGCCGGTGATCCGTCGCAGTTGGTCGTCGGTGAGCCGACGGAAGACGACGATCTCGTCGACGCGGTTGAGGAACTCGGGCCGGAAGTGCTCCCGCAACGGTCGCAGGATCCGCTCGCGCCGGTCCTCCTCGGCCGCCTCCGCATCGCCCGCCGAGAAGCCCAGCCCCGACCCGGTCCGGCCGATGGCCTCCGAGCCCAGGTTGCTCGTCATGACGATCACCGTGTGGGTGAAGTCGACCGTGCGGCCCTGCGCGTCGGTGAGCCGGCCGTCGTCGAGGACCTGGAGCAGCAGGTTGAAGACGTCCGGGTGGGCCTTCTCCACCTCGTCCAGCAACAGTAGCGCGTACGGGTGCCGTCGCACGGTCTCCGTCAGCTGACCGGCCTCCTCGTGGCCGACGTAGCCGGGCGGGGCGCCGACCAGCCGGCTCATCGCGTGCCGTTCCTGGTACTCGCTCATGTCGAGCCGCACCATCCGGTCCTCGCCGCCGAAGAGGGCCTCCGCCAGGGCGCGGGCCAGTTCCGTCTTGCCCACGCCGGTCGGGCCCAGGAAGAGGAAGCTGCCGATCGGCCGTTCGGGACTGGCGAGTCCGGCGCGTGAGCGCAGCACGGCGTCCGCCACCACACGCACCGCCTCGTCCTGCCCGACGACCCGCTGACGCAGCCGCTGTTCCAGCCCCAGCAGGCGTTCCCTCTCCTCCTGGGTGAGGCTGCTGACGGGGATGCCGGTCTGCCGGGAGACGACTTCGGCGATGTCCTCGGCGGTGATCTCCAGACTCTGCCCGTCGTCGGCCCGTTCCTCGTCGCGGTCCGCGCCGATCCGCTGCCGCAACTCGCCGATCCGGTCCCGCAGCCGCGTGGCCTGTTCGTACTGCTCGCCCGCGACCGCCTGGTCCTTGTCCCTGGTCAGCTGCTCGATCTCCCGCTCCAGGGTCCGCAGATCCGTTCCCTTCGTCCGGGCGCGCAGCCGGACCCGGGCCCCGGCCTGGTCCATCAGGTCGATGGCCTTGTCGGGCAGTCGGCGGTCGGTGAGATACCGGTCGGACAGGTCCACGGCGGCCACCAGCGCCTCGTCGGTGTAGCGGACCTGGTGGTGGGCCTCGTACCGGTCGCGCAGCCCGCGCAGGATCTCCAGGGCGTCGTCGCTGCCCGGCTCGGGGATCAGCACCGGCTGGAACCGGCGGGCCAGCGCCGCGTCCTTCTCGATCCGCCGGTACTCCTCCAGGGTCGTCGCCCCCACGATGTTCAGCTCGCCGCGCGCCAAGGCCGGTTTGAGGATGTTGCCCGCGTCCATCACGCTGCCCTCGCCCGAGCCGGCGCCCACGACGGTGTGCAACTCGTCGATGAAGACGACCAGTTCCTCGGAGTGCGCGCGGATCTCGTCGACGATGTTCGTCAGCCGCTCTTCGAAGTCGCCCCGGTAGCGGGTCCCGGCGACCACCCCGGACAGATCCAGGGCGACCACCCGGCGCCCGGCCAGCACCTCGGGCACGTCCCCCTCGGCGACGCGCTGGGCCAGCCCCTCCACGATCGCGGTCTTGCCGACGCCCGCCTCACCGATGAGCACGGGGTTGTTCTTGCCGCGCCGGGAGAGCACTTCGACGGTCTGCGCGATCTCCTCCTCCCGTCCGATGACCGGGTCGACACGGCCCTGACGGGCGAGGTCGGTCAGATCGCGGCCGTACTTGTCGAGGGTCGGGGTGGCTGTGGGGGTGCGGCGCGGCAGGTCGGAGCGCGGGAGCCCGGAGACGGGGATCCCGGCGGGCGGGGTCGCCGCCGACGGATCCGAGGCGTCCGGTGGCAGCGCGGAGGCCGAGAGTCGCGCGGCGCCGAGGATGTGCCCGGCGGCCGAGTCCGGGTTGGCGGCGAGGGCGCTCAGGACGTGTTCGGGGCCGATGTAGCCGGAACCGGTGACCCGGGCCAGTTCGTGCGCGTCCAGCAGGGCCCGTTTCACCGCGGGCGTCAGGGCCAGGGACGCGGGCGTGGGCCCCTGGCCCGGCTTGTGCCGCTCCGGGCCCGACCGCTCGTCGATCTCGCCGGCCAGCGCGTCGGGGTCGGCGCCCGCGCGGGCCACCAGACTTCGGGTCGGCTCGGCGGTCAGCGCGGCGCGCAGCAGATGCTGGGTGTCCAGGTCACTGCTGCCGTGCCGCGCCGCGTACGCCGCCGCGTCGGCCACCAACTGGCGGGCCTGGCCGCTCATCAGCCGGCCGATCTCGATGCGTTGGGGGCGTGGCCCGCCGAAGAAGCGGGCGAAGAACTCACTGAAGGGGTCCGGACCGTAACCCTCGGGCCCCGGGAATCCGCTGTTCATTCGCCACCGGGTTCCCGCGAGCGGTGGGGCTACACCGGGGGGCGCCGTCTGGGCGGCGGTGCTCTTGTGGCTGCGGGCGCGTCGTGGTTGCTCGCGCAGTTCCCCGCGCCCCTCAAGAGCGCTGGGCGCGACCCATGGCGTCAAGGGGCGCGGGGAACTGCGCGACCAGCCCCCACGCGCCCGCAGCCACAAGAGCACCCGCAGCTCAACGGCGCTCCGCAGTCCCCGTCACCGCGCGGTCAGCACCCGCGGCCCCGCCTCGGTGATGGCCACCGTGTGTTCCGCGTGCGCCGCCCGAGATCCGTCATCCGTGCGCAACGTCCACCCGTCCGGCGCCGCGTGGTACCCATCGCCGCCCCCACCGATCACCATCGGCTCGATGGCCAGGACCATCCCGTGGCGCAGGCGCATTCCTCGGCCGGGCCGCCCCTCGTTCGGTACCCCTGGGTCCTCGTGCATATGGCGCCCGATCCCGTGCCCGCCGAACCCGTCGGGGATCCCGTACCCGGCGGCGCGGCACACGGAGCCGATCGCGTGCGCGATGTCGCCGATGCGGTTGCCGACCACGGCTGCCTCGATGCCCGCCGCGAGGGCGCGTTCGGCCGTCTCGACCAGCCGCAGGTCGGCCGCGCGCGGCTCGCCCACCACGAAGCTGATCGCCGAGTCCCCCACCCAGCCGCCCAGTTCGGCGCCGAAGTCCATGGACACGAGGTCGCCGTCGCGCAGCCGGTACGAGGTGGGGATGCCGTGCACGATCGCGTCGTTCACGGAGGCGCAGATCACCGCGGGGAAGGGGGTGGGCGCGAAGGAGGGCCGATAGCCGAGGAACGGCGACGAGGCGCCCGCCTCCCGCAGCACCTCGTGCGCGACCTCGTCCAGTTCGAGCAGGGAGACGCCCACGTCGGCGGCCTTCCGTACCGCGGTGAGCGCTCGCCCCACGACCTGCCCGGCCTCGTACATCGCGTCGATCGACGCATCCGTCTTCAGTTCAACCATGCCAATTACTATACCGCTCAGCTTCCAATTAATATACCGGTCCGCCGACGGGGATCGGTATTAGAATGGGGTCATGGTGCGCACCCCTCTGACCCCCGAAGAGCGCGAACGCGGCGAGCGGCTCGGCCGGTTGCTGCGCGAGGCCCGCGGCGGTCGCAGCATGGCGGAGATCGCCGCCGGCGCGGGCATCTCCGCGGAGACCCTGCGGAAGATCGAGACCGGCCGAGCTCCCACCCCGGCCTTCTTCACGGTCGCCGGCCTCGCCCGCGCGCTCGGTCTGTCCATGGACGAACTCGTCACACGGTGCGCACCGGCCGCCGTGGCGGCCCCGACGGCCGCAGTGGCCTGAGCCGTTCGCCGTGATGCCTTGAGCCGTTCGCCGATATGGCTTGAGTCGTTCGCCGTGATGGCTTGAACCCCTGACGCACAGCCGTCACACGGCCGTGCACAGCACACTGCGTCCGCTCTGAAAACTTCGCGTAGCCGTCCTGTAACACAACTGGTGTTTTCTTGCGGACCGGAGCACTCCAGTCTGCCGGGGAGTATGCGATGGCTGTGGATCAACTCCCGGGTCAGGTGTGGGAGTTCGCGGGATACCTGAACAAGCTGATGACGAAGCTCGACCAGGGCGGTGGCTGGTGTGCCGTCTTCTGGCAGCGCGACCCCGACGGCATGCGAGCCTGCCTGGACGGCCTGGAGGTGCCGCCCTGGGACGTCGTGGAAGCGCTCATGCATGACCTCAACACCGCGTACGGTCCCGCCGCCGCGGCCCAGGAGACCGAGCGCGCCCGCGCCCTGCACAGTGCGTCCCTCGCCGCGTACGACTCCCGGCCGGGCGGCCGCGAGGCCCTCGACGACCGGCTCGACGTGATGCTCGGAGAACAGCGCTACGCCGCCGAACGCACTGCCGAACTGAACCGCATGCTCCAGGCCGCCACCACCCACGAGGAGGCCGACTCCCTCCGCCTCGACCTGGCCTGGGCCCACGACGACCAAGAGCGAGCCACAGCCCGCTGTACCGAACTGCGCACCCGCATCGAGGACATCGACCGCCGCGCCCCGCACAACCCCGCGCGGGGCGCGGCGCGCGTTTTGGGGGACACTGCGGGGGACGTCTTCCGGGTGTCGGAGGCGGAAGGGCGTACGGCGGAGCGCGGCGGCGGACGTATACATACGGACCAGCAGCGCGGCGGGCGTACACCCGTGAACCAGTACGGCGGCGGACGGACGCCCGACGGCCCTGCGCACAACGGCCCTGCGCACACCCCTGCGCACAACGGCCCTGCGCACACCCCTGCGCACAACGGCCCTGCGCACGACACCCGGCTGGACACCTACGCGGCCGCCTTCCCCGACCCCGACGAATCTGCCCAGGCAACCCCCGAGCCCGAACCCCAGAGCCCCGACCCGAAACCCGCCGCCCCGGCTCCGACCAAACAGCGCTCCAAGCGCCGCCCCCGAGGGGGTGCCCGTTTCGCCGGGGCCATGGAAGCCGAGGAGGCTCCGCCCGCCGTCGTCCCCAAGTCCGCGCCGGCCGCCGGTCGCAAGGGCCGTGCTCCCCGGGGCGCGCGCTATGCCGGGGTCGCGGAGCAGGCCGGGGTGGCGGCGCCGAAGCAGCCGCAGGCGCGGCAGCCGCTGGACGACGAGGCGCGCCGGGAGGTCACCGGGACGGTGGAGCAGCTGCTGCGGCTGCGCCGGGAGGGGCGCAGCGGGGAGGCGCACGCTCTCCTCGTGGAGGTCGCGTACTGGCCCGCCGCCCGGTTCCCGCTGCTCGCGGCCGACATGCACCGCGCGGGGCTGGGCGCCGACTGGGCGACCCTGCTGTGGGAGGCCGGCTCGCTGCCCGCCGACCGGCTGGTCGCGGTCGCGGACGCCCTGACCGCCGTGGGCCGCGCCTCGGACGGGGAGCAGATGTTGCGGCAGGGCGTCTCGCGGCCCGCCGAGGAGATCGGCGAGGCGGTGCTCGGCTTCGTCGTCGAGGGGCGTGAGCGGGAAGCGCGTGCGCTGCTCGACGTATATGTGCGCGTCCGTACGCCGGAGGAGGCGGCGCGCAGCGCGGAGGCCCAACCGCAGCGGCTCGCGCCCCTGGTGCTGGCAGCGGCGCGCCGTGTCTCCGAGGAGCGCTACCGAGAGGTGGTGCACGCGCTGCGCGTGCAGGGACTCACCTGACGCACCAGACGCACCCGGCCCCCCGGCCGCGCCTGAGGACCGCTCGGGGCGCCGGCCGGTTCGCCACGCGAAACACAGGGGCAATCACCCACTGGGGTGCGAAACGTGATCGACTCGGCCGGTTGACGACGATGGTCTTGCCCAGCCCGTCGACGGGGCTTAGTTTCAAGCCTCTACGGCCTGCGTCTACGGGCGTAGAGGCTCTCTGAGGTCCCTGTCGAAGGAGCACCTGACATGGCCAACGTCGTACGCGCCGCCCTGGTCCAGGCGACCTGGACCGGCGACACCGAATCCATGGTCGCCAAGCACGTCGAGCACGCCCGCGAGGCGGCCCGGCAGGGCGCGAAGGTGATCGGCTTCCAGGAAGTCTTCAACGCGCCCTACTTCTGCCAGGTCCAGGAACCGGAGCACTACGCCTGGGCGGAACGCGTGCCCGACGGCCCGACCGTCACCCGTATGCGGGAGCTGGCCCGCGAGACCGGCATGGTGATCGTCGTCCCGGTCTTCGAGGTCGAGCAGTCCGGGTTCTACTACAACACCGCGGCGGTGATCGACTCGGACGGCACCTACCTCGGCAAGTACCGCAAGCACCACATCCCCCAGGTCAAGGGATTCTGGGAGAAGTACTACTTCAAGCCCGGGAACCTCGGCTGGCCGGTCTTCGAGACGGCCGTCGGCAGGGTCGGCGTCTACATCTGCTACGACCGCCACTTCCCGGAGGGCTGGCGCCAGCTCGGTCTGAACGGCGCCCAGCTCGTGTACAACCCGTCCGCGACCCACCGGGGCCTCTCCTCCCATCTGTGGCAGCTGGAGCAGCCCGCGGCCGCCGTCGCCAACGAGTACTTCGTCGCCGCGATCAACCGGGTCGGCGTGGAGGAGTACGGGGACAACGACTTCTACGGCACCTCGTACTTCGTCGACCCGCGCGGCAAGTTCGTGGGCGAGGTCGCGAGCGACAAGGGCGAGGAACTCGTCGTACGGGATCTCGACTTCGACCTGATCGAGGCCGTGCGGCAGCAGTGGGCGTTCTACCGGGACCGCCGCCCCGACGCGTACGAAGGGCTCGTACAGCCCTGACCACGTGGTCAGGGCTCATACAAGCCCTGACCACGTACGTAAAGACTCGTACAGCCCTGACGTGGGCACGTTCAGCCGTGACACACGCAGAAGCAGAACCCGTACAGCAGTGAAAGGAGTGGTGCAGCCGTGACCGACGAACTGCTCGGACGCCACAAGGCCGTACTGCCCGACTGGCTCGCGCTCTACTACGCGGACCCGCTGGAGATCACCCACGGCGAGGGCCGCCATGTCTGGGACGCCGGGGGCAACAAGTACCTCGACTTCTTCGGCGGCATCCTCACCACCATGACGGCGCACGCGCTGCCCGAGGTCACCAAGGCGGTGAGCGAGCAGGCCGGGCGGATCATCCACTCCTCGACGCTCTACCTCAACCGGCCGATGGTCGAACTCGCCGAGCGGATCGCCCAGCTGTCCGGCATCCCGGACGCCCGGGTCTTCTTCACCACGTCCGGCACCGAGGCCAACGACACCGCGCTGATGCTGGCCACGACGTACCGGCAGAGCAATCAGATCCTGGCGATGCGCAACAGCTACCACGGCCGCTCGTTCAGCGCGGTCGGCATCACCGGCAACAAGGGCTGGTCCCCGACCTCGCTGTCCCCGCTCCAGACGCTGTACGTGCACGGCGGCGTCCGGACCCGCGGACCGTACGCCGACCTGAGCGACGCCGACTTCATCACGGCCTGCGTCGCCGACCTGGAGGACCTGCTCGGCCACGGCCGCCCGCCGGCCGCGCTGATCGCCGAGCCCATCCAGGGCGTCGGCGGCTTCACCTCACCGCCGGACGGCCTGTACGCGGCCTTCCGCGAGGTGCTGCTACGGCACGGCGTGCTGTGGATCGCGGACGAGGTACAGACCGGGTGGGGCCGTACCGGCGACAACTTCTGGGGCTGGCAGGCGCACGGGCAGAACGGGCCGCCGGACATCGTCACCTTCGCCAAGGGCATCGGCAACGGCATGTCCATCGGCGGTGTCGTCGCCCGCGCCGAGGTCATGAACTGCCTGGACAGCAACTCGATCTCGACCTTCGGCGGCACCCAGATCACCATGGCCGCCGGCCTCGCCAACCTGGCCTACCTGGTCGAGCACGACCTCCAGGGCAACGCCCGCCGCGTCGGCGGACTGCTCATCGAGCGGCTGCGGGCGATCACCGCCCAGATCCCGGAGGTGAAGGAGGTGCGCGGCCGTGGGCTCATGATCGGCATCGAGCTGGTCAGGCCCGGCACCGACGAGGCGAACCCGGAGGCCGCGTCCGCGGTCCTCGAAGCCGCCCGCCGGGAGGGCCTGCTGATCGGCAAGGGCGGCGGCCACAACACCAGCGCGCTGCGCGTCGCGCCCCCGCTGTCGTTGACCGTCGCCGAGGCCGAGGAGGGCGCCGACGCCCTCGAACGTGCTCTGAGGAGCATTCAGTAACGCCAGATGCATCAGATGTAAGGAACCCAGCGTTATGACCACCGCCTTGGAACCCGCCCTGTCGGTACGCCAGGTCCTCAACCTGGACCGGGTCCTCGCCGGAGAGCCCGAGGTGGTGGCCGGGGCCGGTCACCTCGACCGGCCCGTGCGCTGGGTGCATGTGGCCGAGGCCCCCGACGTGGGCGTGATGCTCACCGGCGGCGAGATGGTCCTCACCACAGGGGTCCTGCTCGCCGGGGACGAGGACGCCCAGGCCGAGTACATCCGTTCGCTGTACCGTGCCGAGGCCGCGGCGGTCGTCCTCGGCCTGGGCCGGGCCTTTCCTACGCCGCCCGACGTGATGCGCAGGGCGGCGGAGCGGTGCGGCCTGCCCATGGTGGTGCTGCACCGGCCGTCCCCCTTCGCCGAACTGACCGAAGAGGTCCAGTCCCGGCTCGTACGGCGGAAGTTCGCGGCCGTGAGCCTCTCGGAGGCCGTCCGCACGGCCCTGACCGGGCTCATCACCGCCGGCGCCCCGCTGCAACGGCTCCTCGACGAGATCGCCAAGCACGCGGGCTGTCCGCTCGTCGTCACCAACCTCGCCCATCGCGTCCTCGCCACGGCGGGGGAGCGGTCGGCGGTCGACGACGTGCTGCGCGACTGGGAGCGGATCTCCCGGCAGGCGGGCGGCAACGAGGGCGACGGCTGGGTGCGGGCCGAGCTGGGCGGGCGCGGGGAACGCTGGGGACAGATCGTGCTGTGCGGGTACCGCGGCGACACGGCCACCGGGCGACTGCTCGCCGACCGGGCCGCCGAGGCGCTCGTACTCCACCGCATGCTCGGCGGCGCGGCGCACTCCTGGGAGGAACAGTCCGCGCAGAGCCTGCTGACGGACCTCGTCTCCGGAGTCGTACCGGCCCGGCAACTGCTGCCGAGGGCACGGGCGGCCGGGCTCCCGGTCAACCGCCGTACGTTCGTGCCGCTCGTGGTGCGCGACGGGGATCCGGCCCAACTCGACCGTGTGCTGCGGATGTTGGGCCTCCCCGGGCTCGTCGCCGAACTGGCGGAGGGCGCCACCGCCGTACTCCTCAGCCTCGCCCGGGACCAGGACGCAGCTGCGCTCACCGCGCACTTCGCGACCCGGCTGCGGTCGGAGTCGGGGGTGCGCAGGACGGTGGTGGCCGCCGCGGAGGCGCGGACCACGTGGGAGGACGTGCCGGGCGGGCTGCGGGAGGCGCGGCATGTCGCCGACGCCGTCGCCCAGTCCTCGACGACCGGGCTCGACCTGCCGGTCGTCGTACGTCTGCGGGACGTGCACCTGCGCGGCCTGGTCCGGTTGCTGCGGGACGACCCGCACGTACAGGCCTTCGCCGAGCGCGAGCTGGACGGGCTGCTGTGCGGCGACGGGCACGCCGAGCAGGATCTGCTGCCCGTACTGCGGACCTATCTCGCGACCGGCCGCAACAAGTCGCACACGGCGCAGCTGCACCATGTGAGCCGGCCCGCGCTGTACCGGCGCCTCGAAGCCATAGAGGCCCGCCTCGGCGTGGACCTCGACGACTTCGAACAGGCCGCGTCCGTCCACATCGCTCTCCTCGCCCACGACGCGCAACAAGGCTGAAACATGCCGGGACCTGCGAAAACGGCGGTGAAACATGCGCCCACGAAGAGGTGACACGGTGGAACGCGAAACGGCTCCAGACGTGACACCGTGCAACTCAAACCCGACTTCCGGACTCCATACGCTCGCCGCACACCGAGTGACCGGAGGTCCCGATGAGCAGAGTCATCCGCGCAGCCATCTTCCAGACGGCCTGGACCGGCGACAAGGAGTCGATGATCCAGGTCCACGAGCAGGCGGCCCGCGACGCGGCCGCGCAGGGTGCGCAGGTCCTGTGCTTCCAGGAGCTGTTCTACGGGCCCTACTTCTGCCAGGTCCAGGACAAGGCGTTCTACGAGTACGCCGAGCAGATCCCCGACGGACCCGTGGTCAAGCGCTTCCAGGCGCTCGCCAAGGAGCTGGGCCTCGTCCTCGTCCTGCCGATGTACGAGGAGGAGCAGCCGGGTGTCCTCTACAACACCGCCGCCGTGATCGACTCGGACGGCAAGTACCTCGGCAAGTACCGCAAGCACCACATCCCGCAAGTCCCGGGCTTCTGGGAGAAGTTCTACTTCCGCCCGGGGAACGCGGGCTGGCCCGTCTTCGACACCGCTGTGGGGAAGATCGGCGTCTACATCTGCTACGACCGGCACTTCCCGGAGGGCTGGCGTGCGCTGGGCCTCGGCGGTGCCGAGATCGTCTTCAACCCGTCGGCCACCTCGCGGGGCCTGTCCCGCTACCTGTGGCAGCTGGAGCAGCCGGCGTCGGCCGTCGCCAACGAGTACTTCATCGGCGCGATCAACCGGGTCGGCGTCGAGGACCTCGGCGACAACGACTTCTACGGAACCTCCTACTTCGTGGACCCGGAGGCCCAGTTCGTCGGCGAGGTGGCGAGCGACAAGGAAACCGAACTCGTCGTCCGCGACCTGGACCTGGCGAAGCTCCGCGAGGTCCGCGACCGCTGGCAGTTCTTCAGGGACCGCCGTCCGGACGCGTACGCCCCGCTGACGGCACCGTAACGAAGCCTCCCCGCGCCCCTTCGTCTTTTGTCCTCTGCCGTTGAGGGGCGCGGGGCTGTAACACCATGCGGCTACCGCCGCGTGGGCGCGACCAGCCCCCGACGACCCGCACTCGACCACAACCGAACGGAGCGTGCCGAATGAGCGGCCGTACTCTCATCCGCGGCGGTCTCGTCATCACCGCGTCCGACGAAATCCACGCCGACGTCCTGATCGAGGACGGCCGTGTCGCCGCACTCGCGGCGAGCGGCACCCCGGCCGCCGAGGCCTGGACCGCCGAACGCACCATCGACGCCGGCGGCAAGTACGTCATCCCGGGCGGTGTCGACGCCCACACCCACATGGAGCTGCCCTTCGGCGGCACCTCCGCCTCTGACACCTTCGAGACCGGCACCCGGGCCGCCGCCTGGGGCGGTACGACGACGATCGTCGACTTCGCCGTGCAGAGCGTCGGCCATGCCCTCCGCGAGGGCCTCGACGCCTGGCACGCCAAGGCGGAGGGCAACTGTGCGATCGACTACGGGTTCCACATGATCGTGTCGGACGTGAACCAGGACACGCTCAAGGAGATGGACCTGCTGGTGCAGGAGGGCGTCACCTCCTTCAAGCAGTTCATGGCCTACCCGGGCGTCTTCTACAGCGACGACGGCCAGATCCTGCGCGCCATGCAGCGCTCCGCCGAGAACGGCGGCCTGATCATGATGCACGCGGAGAACGGCATCGCGATCGACGTGCTGGTCGAACAGGCGCTGGCACGCGGGGAGACGGATCCGAGGTATCACGGCGAGGTCCGCAAGGCCCTCCTCGAGGCCGAGGCCACCCACCGCGCCATCAAGCTCGCCCAGGTCGCCGGCGCCCCCCTGTACGTCGTGCACGTCTCGGCGATGGAGGCGGTCGCCGAGCTGGCCAGGGCACGCGACGAGGGGCTCAACGTCTTCGGCGAGACCTGCCCGCAGTACCTGTTCCTGTCGACGGACAACCTCGCGGAACCGGACTTCGAAGGCTCCAAGTACGTCTGCTCCACCCCGCTGCGGCCCAAGGAGCACCAGGCCAAGCTGTGGCAGGGCCTCAGGACCAACGACCTCCAGGTGGTCTCCACCGACCACTGCCCCTTCTGCTTCGTCGGCCAGAAGGAACTCGGCCGCGGCGACTTCTCCAAGATCCCGAACGGTCTGCCGGGCGTCGAGAACCGCATGGACCTGCTCCACCAGGCGGTCGTCGACGGGCACATCTCGCGCCGCCGCTGGATCGAGATCGCCTGCGCGACCCCGGCCCGCATGTTCGGCATGTACCCGAAGAAGGGCACCATCGCGCCGGGCGCGGACGCCGACATCGTCATCTACGACCCGCACGCCGAGCAGGTCATGTCCGCCGAGACGCACCACATGAACGTCGACTACTCGGCGTACGAGGGCAAGCGCACCACCGGCCGGGTCGAGACGGTCCTCTCGCGCGGCGAACTCGTCATCACCGAGCGGGAGTACACCGGGCACGCCGGGCACGGCACGTACACCCCCCGCTCCACCTGTCAGTACCTCAACTAGGAGTGGAGCCCATGGACTTCGGACTCGTCCTGCAGACCGACCCGCCGGCCTCGCGTGTCATCGAGCTGATGAAGCGCGCCGAGGACAACGGCTTCACGTACGGCTGGACCTTCGACTCCGCCGTGCTGTGGCAGGAGCCGTTCGTCATCTACAGCCAGATCCTGGCCGGCACCACAAAGCTGACGGTCGGCCCGATGGTCACCAACCCGGGCACCCGTACCTGGGAGGTCACCGCCTCGACCTTCGCCACCCTCAACGACATGTTCGGCAACCGCACGGTCTGCGGCATCGGCCGCGGCGACTCCGCGATGCGCGTCGCGGGCCGCACCCCGAACACGCTGGCCCGGATCAGCGACGCGATGAAGGTGATCCGCGCGCTCGGCTCCGGTCAGGAGGCGGACCTCGGCGGCGCGGTCGTCAAGTTCCCCTGGATCAAGGACGACGCCGAACTCCCGGTCTGGATGGCCGCGTACGGTCCCAAGGCCCTGAAGATGACCGGTGAGGAGGCCGACGGCTTCATCCTCCAGCTCTCCGACCTGTACCTGACCGAGTACATGGTCAAGGCGGTCAAGGACGCGGCCGTGGCCGCCGGGCGCGACCCGTCCGAGGTGAAGATCTGCGTGGCCGCCCCCGCGTACGTCACCGAGGACGACTCGCCTCAGGCCCTGGCCCACGCGCGTGAGCAGTGCCGCTGGTTCGGCGGGATGGTCGGCAACCATGTCGCCGACCTGGTGTCGAAGTACGGCGAGCACTCCGCGGCCGTACCGGAGGAGCTGACGGACTACATCAAGGCACGCGAGGGGTACGACTACTCGCACCACGGGCGCGCCGACAACCCCGACACCCAGTTCGTGCCGGACGAGATCGTCGACCGGTTCTGCGTCATCGGCACCCCCGAGATGCACATCGAGAAGCTGAACGCACTGCGCGCGCTGGGCGTGGACCAGTTCGCCGTGTACGACATGCATGACGCACAAGAGCGGGTGATCGACGTGTACGGCTCGACGGTCATCCCGGCGCTCAACGGCTGACCCGGGTTCCCGGAACAGCTCCACGACTGCAAGAATCCGGCCACCCCGATAGACCGGAACCAACCGCTCCACTCTCCGACCCCCCACACCTTGTCTCCCTCCCCTCCGCCATCTTGGAGGGGAGGGGCCCAAGGCCTCCGCACGGCCTTTCGTTCCCGTCCCACCTCCCCTGATTGGCCTGCCCATGACCGAAACAGTCCCCACGGGGTCGTCGATAGCCCAGTCCGCCGACTCCTCCGGCCGGATCGAGCTGGCCCCCGAGGCCTTCCCCGCCGACAGTCCCTTCGCCAATGAGGACCTGCGCCCCGTACCCGTCTCCGAGCGCAAGTGGACGACGTACAACTTCGCGGCCCTGTGGATCTCCATGGCCCACTGCATCCCCAGCTGGACCCTGGCCTCCGGCCTGGTCGCCCTCGGTATGGACTGGAAGCAGGCCGTCTTCACCATCGCCCTGGCCAACATCATCGTGCTGCTGCCGATGCTGGCCACCGGGCACGCCGGACCCAAGTACGGCATCCCCTTCCCGGTGCTCGCCCGCGCCTCCTTCGGGCTGCGCGGAGCCAACATCCCGGCGCTGATCCGCGCGGCCGTCGCCTGCGGCTGGTTCGGCATCCAGACGTGGATCGGCGGCTCCGGCATCTTCGCGCTCGGCTCCAAGCTCACCGGCGGTGAGTGGGAGAAGGCCGGGCAGATCGCGGGCAACCCGTGGCCGCTGTGGCTCTGCTTCATCCTCTTCTGGGCGCTGCAGATCGCGATCATCTACCGTGGCATGGACTTCCTGCGGCACTTCGAGAACTGGGCCGCGCCCTTCGTGATCGTCGGCGCGCTCGTGCTGCTCATCTGGATCGCGGTCAAGGCGGACGGCTTCGGCGCGCTGCTCGACCAGCCGTCCAAGCTCGGCTGGGGCCCCGACTTCTGGCCGGTCTTCTTCCCGTCGTTGATGGGAATGATCGGCTTCTGGGCGACTCTGTCCCTGAACATCCCTGACTTCACCCGCTTCGGCGCCAGCCAGAAGGCGCAGACCTGGGGCCAGTCCCTGGGCCTCCCCACCACGATGACCCTCTTCGCCGTCCTCGCCGTGCTGGTCACCTCCGGCTCCGAGGTCGTCTACGGCGAGGCCATCTGGGACCCGGTCGCGCTGGCGGCCAAGGCCGACAACGCCTTCGGTCTGCTCTTCGCGCTGATCATCGTGCTGGTCGCGACCATCTCCGTGAACATCGCGGCGAACGTGGTCTCACCGGCGTACGACCTGGCGAACCTCGCACCGAAGCTCATCAACTTCCGTACGGGCGCGCTCATCACGGGTGTCGTCGGCATCCTGATCTTCCCGTGGAAGCTGATCTCGACGCCCGAGTTCTACATCTTCACCTGGCTCGGCGTGGTCGGCGGTCTGCTCGGCACGGTCGCGGGCATCCTCATCGCCGACTACTGGATCATCCGCCGTACCGTCCTGCACCTCGCGGACCTGTACACGCCCGGCGGGCGCTACTGGTACGCGTCCGGCTGGAACTGGCGGGCGATAGTGGCCTTCGTGGTCGGCGGTCTCCTCGCGGTCGGCGGCTCGTACTCGACCGTCTCCGCGGACGGCGTGTCCTCGGGACCGTTCCCGCACGACGGCATGATCCCGTTCCTCAAGCCGCTCGCCGACTACGGCTGGGCGGTGGGCCTGGGCACGTCGATGCTGCTGTACGTGGCGCTGATGGCCGGGGAGAGGAAGAAGGTACAGAAGCAGACGGAGACGGAGCAGGAGCAGGAGCAGGCAACCGTCTGACGGCGGCCGTGACCGGCGGAGCGGCGGCGGCCGTGCCGGAGAGGCGTACCCCTACTGGGCGT
>NZ_JBHVDX010000111.1:0-31323 GCF_042802555.1 Streptomyces sp. NPDC057474
GCCCCATCCCTATGCCCACCCCTCATGGCCCCATGGGCCGAACCGCACAGAGCGACCACATCTCATCCACAGACGATGATTGCGTTCCACGACTCGCGGGTAGTACCGGCTACGACCGATTTGCCCAGGCCAGGCCGTGCGGGAGGGAACCCCGATCATGTTCTTGGAAGCACTCGGATCCGCAATCCTCGGTTTCGCCGTGGCCTGCGCCGCCGCCTACCGCCTACCGCACCGCCTGCCGTCCCGCACCCTGGTCCTTCCGACCGGCACCGTCGGCGCCCTCTTCGGCGCCTTCCTCACCCACACGGCGTTGGGCTCCGCGAACTACCCGCTGATCCTCACCGGCGCATTGATCGTCGCAGCGGCCTCCCTGTCCCTGCTCCTGCGCCCGACGGAACGATTTCGACGCAGCAGTTCAGCGACGGCCTGAGGAGCCCCGGACAGGCCGGACAGGGGCGAAGCCCCATCCAGGGGTGCGGGGAACTGCACGACCAGCCACGAAGCACCCGCACCCGCCGGACGACAAGGCGCCCCACGGCCACAGGGCGCCTCACGGCGACTAGACGCCCCCGCTCAGGCCGCGAGACCCAGCGCAGCCATCCGCTTCGTGTGCGCCTCAGTGATCCGCGAGAACATCCGCCCCACCTCGGCCAGATCGAACCCGTCGGCGACACCCCCCACGAGCATCGTGGACAAGGCGTCCCGGTCGGCCACCACCCGCTGCGACTGCGACAGCGCCTCGCCCATCAACCGCCGCGCCCACAGCGCCAGTCGCCCGCCCACACGCGGGTCCTCGTCGATCGCGCCCCGCACCTTCTCCACGGCGAACCCGGCGTGCCCCGTGTCGTCGAGCACGGCGAGCACCAGTCCGCGCGTGTCCGAGTCGAGGTGCGCCGCGACCTCCCGGTAGAAGTCACTGGCGATCGAGTCGCCGACGTACGCCTTGACGAGTCCCTCCAGCCAGTCCGACGGCGCGGTCTGCTTGTGGAAGCCGTCGAGCGCGTCGACGAACGGCTCCATGGCCCGCGTCGGCTCCTCGCCGATCTCGGTGAGCCGGTCCCGGAGCCTCTCGAAGTGGTGGAACTCGGCCGCCGCCATCTTCGCCAGCTCCGCCTTGTCGACGAGGGTCGGCGCCAGCTTCGCGTCCTCCGCGAGCCGTTCGAACGCCGCCAGTTCCCCGTACGCCAGCGCGCCCAGCAGATCCACCACCGCGGCGCGGTACTGCGGGTCGGCGGCTGCCCGGGCCCAGTCCTGGGCGGCGATCCCGGTGACCTCGGCGGTGTCGGCGGCGTCGGCGGACTGGCCGCCGGTGGCGTTCTCAGGCTTGTCAGACGTGGTCATGAAGCGCACAATAGCCCGCTCCGTGCAAGGCGGAAGGGCCTGGCCATTCAGCGTGCCATCCAGTGTGACGACGACTACGTGACCAAATCGGCCATCGCATATGCGCGATTCCGGGGTATGGTGGTAATGCGCCTGCTGGTACGTCGACGTAGTTCGACCGTGTCTCGACGGGCCGCACGCATGAGGATGCCCGGTCGGTGGCCCGATCGGCTCCGACCCGACAGCCCTCCTTTTCCGTACGGCACTCTGCGTACGGCGTCCGGAGGGAACCCCTCAGCGGTATGAGCGCTAGAGCGTCGGCAGTGGTCCCGTGCCACACGGTCCGCCCGTGAGGCGGCCGACGTCCCCCGGCACGGTCCGACACGACCCCCGCGCTCGCCTCGCACCGCGTACACAGAAGAGGCAGCACCCTGACTACGACTTTCCGAGATCTCGGAATCTTTCCCGAGACGGCCGAGGCCCTTGAGGCCGTCGGCATCCTCAACCCCTTCCCCATCCAGGAGATGACGCTCCCGGTCGCCCTCACCGGTACCGACATCATCGGCCAGGCCAAGACCGGCACCGGCAAGACGCTGGGCTTCGGCCTCCCGCTCCTCGAGCGCGTCGTCGTCCCAGCCGACGTCGAGGCCGGCCGCGCCAAGCCCGAGGACCTCGTCGACTCGCCGCAGGCGCTCGTCGTCGTCCCCACGCGCGAGCTGTGCACCCAGGTCACCAACGACCTGCTGACCGCCGGCAAGGTGCGCAACGTTCGCGTCCTCGCGATCTACGGCGGCCGCGCCTACGAGCCCCAGGTCGAGGCCCTCAAGAAGGGCGTCGACGTCGTCATCGGCACCCCCGGGCGGCTCCTCGACCTCGCGGGCCAGAAGAAGCTGAACCTGAAGCACGTCAAGTGCCTGGTCCTCGACGAGGCCGACGAGATGCTCGACCTGGGCTTCCTCCCCGACGTCGAGAAGATCATCAACATGCTTCCGGCCCGGCGCCAGACGATGCTGTTCTCGGCGACCATGCCGGGCGCGGTCATCGGTCTGGCCCGCCGTTACATGTCCCAGCCGACGCACATCCGCGCCACGGCGCCGGACGACGAGGGCGCGACGGTCGCGAACACCTCGCAGCACATCTACCGCGCGCACAACATGGACAAGCCCGAGCTGGTCTCGCGCATACTGCAGGCCGACGGCCGGGGACTGGTCATGGTCTTCTGCCGTACGAAGCGCACGGCGGCCGACCTCGCCGACCAGCTCAAGCAGCGGGGCTTCGCCTCCGGCGCGGTCCACGGCGACCTCGGCCAGGGCGCCCGCGAGCAGGCCCTGCGTGCCTTCCGCAACGGCAAGGTGGACGTCCTCGTCTGCACCGACGTCGCCGCCCGCGGCATCGACGTCGAGGGTGTCACCCACGTCATCAACTACCAGTCCCCCGAGGACGAGAAGACGTACCTGCACCGCATCGGCCGTACGGGCCGCGCGGGTGCCAAGGGCATCGCGGTCACCCTCGTCGACTGGGACGACATCCCCCGCTGGCAGCTCATCAACAAGGCGCTGGACCTCGGGTTCAGCGACCCGCCGGAGACGTACTCCACCTCCCCGCACCTCTTCGAGGAGCTCAGCATCCCGGCAGGCACGAAGGGTGTTCTGCCGCGCTCCGAGCGCACCCGGGCCGGGCTGGACGCCGAGGAGCTGGAAGACCTCGGCGAGCCGGGCGGGCGCGGTCCGCGCGGTCGTGGCGGCCGTTCCTCCGGCCCTTCGTCCGCCGAGCGCGAGCGTGAGCGTCCGGCGCGTACGCCGCGCCGTCGCCGCCGTACGCGTGGTGGCGCCACCCCCGACGAGGTGTCCCCGGAGGCCGCCGCGGTCACGGAGCCGTCGGAGTCCGCGCAGACGCCGGGCACCGACTCCGGCGAGTCCGAGGCCCGTACGCCTCGCCGTCGCCGCCGCACGCGTGCCGGGGGGAATCCCGCCGCCGAGACCGCGGTCGAGGGCGCACCGACCGAGCAGGCCGAGGCCGTGGTCGAGACCATCGCGGGCACGCCCGCCGAGTCGGTCGAGGAGGCACCCAAGCCGCGTCGCCGCCGCACCCGCAAGTCGGTGGAGGCCGCCGAGGCTCCCGTCGCCGAGGCCGCGCCCAGTGCGGAAGCCGCGCTCGACACGGCCGAGGGCACGGCCGCCGCCGAGCCGGCCGCTGAGGCCCCGGCCAAGCCGCGGCGCCGCACCCGCAAGACCGCCGCCGCACCCGCCGAAGCCGTGGTCGAGGAGACCACCGCCGAGGAGGAGGCCCCGGCCAAGCCCCGCCGTCGTACCCGCAAGGCCGCCGAAGCCGTCGTCGAGGCGACGGACACCGCCGCCGAGGCCGCCGTCGAGGCGCCGCAGCCGCGCCGCCGCACCCGCAAGTCTGCGGCTTCGGCCGAGGCCTCGTTTCCGGCCCAGCCGACGGAGGAGCAGGCCACGAAGCCGCGTCGTACGCGTAAGGCGGCGGCTCCAGCCGCCGTCGAGGAGACAGCCGAGGCTCCGGCGCCGCGTCGCCGGACGCGGAAGGCTGTGGCCGCTGTCGAGGGCACGGAGGGCTGAGCCGCTCCAGCCAGTGAAGGCCCGGTCCCCTTTCAGGGGGCCGGGCCTTCGGCGATTCAAGGGGTTTCCTCGCCCCCGCCGCTCCCTACCCGTCCCATCCACGTCCCATCCCCCAGGGGCTGTGCCCCTTTCACCCCATTGGGCGCCTATGGGCTCGCGGAAGAGTGAGATGGGGCGACTGCGGGCGTGGTTGGTCGCGCAGTTCCCACCCAGCCGCACCCGACAACGAACCCTCGGGGGCGAAGGGGTGGCGCGACCGCCGGGTCCGCCCGCCGGTTACGCTCCCCCCATGAGCCGTCCCCCGACCTTCACACCGCCCCCCGGTGCCAGGGCCCACCTTCTGCGTACCCCTCGTGGGGAGTTCGCTGTGATCGAGGCGGGGACGGCGGTGAAGGGGACCGTGCTGCTCGTGCCGGGGTTCACCGGGAGCAAAGAGGACTTCATCGCGCTGCATGAGCCGTTGGCCGAGGCGGGTTACCGGTCGGTGGCGGTGGACGGACGTGGGCAACACGAGAGCCCGGGTGTTGAGGACGACGAAGCCCCGTACGCGCAGGCGGAGTTGGCGAAGGACCTGCTCACCCAGGCGGAGGCCGTGAGGGACGGCACCCCCCTGCATCTCGTCGGCCACTCCCTCGGCGGCCAGATCTCCCGCGCCGCCCTGCTGCTGGACGCTTCCCCCTTCGCCTCGCTCACCCTCATTGCCTCGGGCCCCGCCCAGATCTCGGTCGGCCAGCAGCAGCGCGTGAAGCTGTTGCGGGACGCCCTGGCCGTGATGGACATGGAGCAGGTGTGGGACGCCATCCAGGCGATGGACGCTCCGGAGCCGGAGGAGACCGAGACGGGCGCCTTGGACGAAGGGCTGGACGACCGCGCCGATCTGCGCCGCCGCTGGCTCGCCACCAGCCCCGCCCAGCTCATCGCCACGGGCCGCCAGCTCTGCGCGGAACCCGACCGCGTCGCCGAACTCGCCGCCGTGGACCTGCCCAAGCACGTCCTGTCCGGCGAACGCGACGACACCTGGCCGATCCCGGTCCTCGACGACATGGCCGTACGCCTGCGCGCGCACCGCACCGTCATCCGCGACGCCGAGCACTCCCCCAACACCGATCAGCCGAAGGCGACGGCGGACGCCCTCATCGGCTTCTGGGACGGGATCGCCGGCTGACCCGGCGGCACGGCTCCGGGCAGGGGGTCGGGCAGGGGCTCGGGGCAGGGGCTCCGGGCAAGCGCTCCGGGCAGGCGCTAATACTGCGCCCGCAAGTGCTCCCAGAATCCGTCCCGCAGTGCCCGTCTCAGGTCGGCCTGCCCCCGCAGCGAGTACTGGAGCAGCCCCTCCGCCTCGACGAGCAGGTCCTGGTCGACGGAGCCGGGGAGGTACGGGTGGCCGTGGAGCAGCTCCTGCACGTTCTCCCGGCCCCGGGAGGCGAGCCACTTCGCGGCGATCTGGGCGCCGACGAAGCGGACGTCCTCGCGGCTGGGGCGGGCGCCGGTGGGGGCGTCGTAGGTGGCGGCGGCCCGCCGTGACACGTACGGCTTGAAGAAGTCGAGGTCGAAGGTCCGCTGACTGTCGACCTCCCAGAGCAGCGGCTCGGCCTGGTTGCGGCCCTCGGGTGCCTCGATGCCCCACAGGTGGACCCGCGCCCCGTATCCCTGTGCGGCCTCGACCGCCGAGACCAGGTCCTCGTCGCCGCCGATGAGGGCCGCGTCGCTGATCGCGCGGTGCCGGGCCAGTGACTCCAGGTCGGTGCGGATGAGGGAGTCGACGCCCTTCTGCTGGTTGTTGGCGTTGAGATTGCCGAGTCGCACCTTCACGTCCGGCAGTTCAGCGATCGTCTGCTGTTCCGCCGTATGGATGCGGCGCCGCGCCCCGTCGTACCAGTAGACGCGCAGCAGCCGGCTGTCCGCGAAGATCGTGCGGGCCTTGTCGATCAGCGCGTCGATGAGCCCCTCCGCGTCGAGGTCGAAGGACCGCCGGTCCTCCGTCCCCGCGACGAGCCGTCCAACGGCCGCGTACAGATACCCCGCATCGACGAAGATCGCGTGTGTGGAGGGCGTCTTCGCCACCTCGGCGAGCATGCGGTGAAGCAGCTCGTTCGTACGGTCGATGCGGGCGCCGAGCGCCGTGAGGTCGTCGTTCATTGCCTTCATTGTCCCGGCGGTCACGCTGCGAACACAACCGGTCCCAATCAGTCTTCCTGCCTGCTGGTAGACATACCCCCCCACACCACTTACCAGCTAGTAATTAGCTTCTCGAAAATTTTCCTTAGCGTAAGGAATGTTTGTAACATGCATACCGTTGAATCCTCATGGAACACGGGCACCGACGACCCGCGAACCACCACCAGTAGTTCTCCTCAGGAGGATGACCAGACGAAGGGAGAAGCCCATGCGCTTCGAAATCCTGCGACTCGACGATGTCAGCGGCACGCCCGTCGACAGCACCGTCGTGGAAGCCGCCTCCGTCAACCGGATCGTGCAGCAGGCCGCCGCCATCGGGCAGCGCCTTTGGATCCGCCCGGCCGACGTGACCGCCTCGTAGTACGCGGATCCGTTCACACTTCAGAGCCCCGTACGGCATCGATGCCTTACGGGGCTCTGCAACAACCTGGACTAGGCGGCTTGTACGACCTGGGTGACGCCGTTGATGATCTGCTGCACGGCGATCGCGGAGAGCATCATGCCCGCGAGCCGGGTCACCAGCACCACACCGCCGTCCTTGATGAGCCGGATGATCAGCAGCGAGTAGCGCATCGTCAGCCACAGCACGACGTGGATCGCCAGGATCGCGGCCCACACGGACACCTGACCGGCCACGCCGTCCGCCTTCTGCACCGCGAGGATCACCGAGACGATCGCACCGGGACCGGCCAGCAGCGGCATCCCCAGCGGGACGAGCGCGACGTTCACGTCCTTCGTCTGCTTCGGCTCATCCGTCTTTCCGGTCAGCAGATCGAGCGCGATCAGCAGAAGCAGCAGCCCACCCGCGATCATCAATGCCGGCACGGACACATGTAGATAGTCCAGGATCTGGTGTCCCAGCAGCCCGAAGACCGTGATCACGCCCCCGGCCACACAGACGGCCTGAAACGCCATCCGCTTCTGCGTCCGAGCGGGCCGCCCGGCGGTGAGCCCGAGGAAGATCGGGGTGATCCCGGGAGGATCCATGATCACGAAGAGGGTGAGGAAGAGAGAGCCGAAGACGGCGAGATCGAACACAGGGGTGCCTTGCGGGAGTCAGAAACGAACGAAAGAGGGCAGCCCAGTGTGATGGCCGGTAACCACTGTGGGCAATCGTTCCGCAGGAAGGAGAGGAACGGGAACGGGTGGGCACAGCCGGCAGCAGCCGGGTGCCGTACAACCAAGAGGACGGCTAGACGACCCCGCCGGCCCCCGGGACGGGGAACGCTCCGGTGGCCCGGCGCGTGATTTCCCCGTACACCTCGGGGTCGGTCGTGTACTCGCCGAGCACACAGGTCTTGCGGCTGCCGTGGTAGTCCGAGGACCCGGTGGTGAGCAGCCCCAGCTCCTTCGCCAGGCCGCGCAGGCGCGCCCGGGTCGCCGCGTCGTGCTCCATGTGGTCGACCTCGATGCCGTCGAGCCCGGCGGCGGCCAGCTCGGCGATGGCGGACTCCGGTACGGTCCGGCCGCGCTTGACGGCGGCGGGATGGGCGAAGACGGCGACGCCGCCGGCGCCCTTGATCAGCCGGATCGCCGTGAAGGGGTCGGTCTCGTGCTTCTCGACGTAGGCGCGGCCTCCGTCGGCGAGCCACTGCTCGGTGAAGGCGTCGCTCACGGTCGGTACGACGCCGAGCTCGACCAGGGCGGTGGCCACGTGCGGGCGCCCCACGGAACCGCCGTCGGCGATCCGCGCGACATGTTCCCAGGTCACGGGTACACCCAGTTCGTTCAGCTTGGCGATCATCCCGCGGGCCCGCGGCACCCGGTCGTCCCGGACCAGCTCGCGCTCGGCGAGCAGCTCGGGCTCCTCGGGGTCGAACAGATAGGCAAGCATGTGCATGCTGACGCCATCGAGGCGGCACGACAGCTCGGCGCCGGTGACCAGCGTGAGCCCCTCCGGCAGCGCGGCGATCGCCTGGGCGTGCCCACGCGTCGTGTCGTGGTCGGTCAGCGCGACGACGTCCAGCCCGGCCGCCCCCGCCTTCCGCACCAGCTCCGCCGGAGTGTCCGTACCGTCGGAGGCCGTGGAGTGGCAGTGCAGATCGATACGCACGACTCGGACTCCAGGCGCAGACGAAACGGAAGTGGACGGTCAAGAGTAGCGCGCTTTCGAAGCGGTGCGGTCACACCCGAAACCCCATGACGCCCCCTACACGCGGACACTGCGGGACGCCCAATGATTCGGATCGCTCGGTGGGGTCGGGGCGGGCAGGCCGGTGGGGGCTGGTCGCGCACTTCCCCGCGCCTCCAGGACTTGCCCTCTGGTCACCAGGCGCCGGTCACCAGGCGCCCTATGGCTCAAGGATCCGCGGCGAGAGCGCTCCGCACGGCAGTAGCTCCACCTCCGCCCCCGCATCCCGCAGATCCGTCAGCACCAGTTCGTCGTACATCAGCAGCCCAGTCTGCTCGGGCCACACGATCGCCCACAGCCACAGCCCGAGCGCCTCCCCCGCGAAGACCGCGCGGTCGTCCGGCGTACCGGTGACATGCCACAGCGGCGTCGGCCGGCCCGCGGCGAGCACCTTCGCCTGCGGCGGCTTCTCGACGCTCAGATACGGCCCGGGGTCGGGCCCGTCGATGCCCGCGTACCGCGCACCGAGGCCGACGCCGAGTTCCTCCGCGATGAGGACGAGTTCTCCGACGCCCCCGAGCGGACCGGGACCGGAGCAGGCGACGGCGGTGGCGCGTCCGCCGCTGCGGTCATCCCCGGCGAAGGCGGCACCGGTGAACAGCCAGCCCACGGGCAGCGGCCACGGCATCCAGACCGGCACCTTGGCGCGGTGCACCACAACGCTGAGGGCCTCGACGCTGGGCGGGATCACGGGCTGCAGCGGGTGCACCGTCCCGTGCGCGGCGCACTGCCAGGAGTCGGCAAAGAGACCGGGAGCCCTGACCCGGCCACCACACTTCGGGCAACTGGGTTCGCCCCTCATAGGGCCCAACGGTCCTCCCCGTGCTTCCTCGCGTCAAGGACGATCACCCGTCCGGCGTGTGCGCGTCACCTTCCGCGCACGAACGCCGGACTCCGGACAGCGGACGGCCCGTCGGACCGACCAACGGAATCAACTACCCACACGACCAAGGGAAGCGGTGGTTTTCGGCCACCTGCCGAGCGGCCTCCGGTCACGTATGGCGTGCCTTCCATCACATGGGGAAGTCGTGTCGGGCGGTCCGGTCAGTCCAGGGAGACCGACTTGCGGGCCGGGTCGCGGAGGTCCGTCCCGTGGGTGAGCCAGCGCTCCTGGAGGGCCTGGGCGCCGTGGACCCGCTTCCAGGCGGCCTCGTTGGCCGTCATCGGGAGGAGGGGCAGGAACCGTACGGGGTCGGCGGGGGCGTCGAGTTCGAGGTCCTCGACCAGGCCGCCGGACTCGGCGACGAGGACGGAGGTGAAGGGGGCGCCGGGCCAGAGCGGATCGCCCACGTCCAGGGAGGCGCCGGGGGCCACGATCACGCCTTCGACCTGCGGTGACGCGGCGAGTACGACGAGCGGGCGGAGCACCTTGTCGGTGTCGGCGATGCCGTGCCGTACGGAGAGGACGAGCTCGGCGCGGGGGCCCTTGACGGGGTCGGCGAGGACCGCGGTGGGGTCGGCCATCGGTTGGGCGGACATGCCGAGCGTGGCGTAGCGGACGACGTCGCCGTCGGTGAAACGGAGCACTTCGATGCGGTCCGTGCCGAGGAAGGTGACCGCGGCGCGCGCGTCCGGTTCGCCCAGCGCGGTGCGCAAACGGGCCTCCACCAACGGAAGAACATCAGCCATGAGCCGAGCATAGAACGCGTCAGGAACCGGCAAACGGGCGCCTTGACACTTCAGCCGACTGTTAGTCTGGGGCGCCGGTCGGGACAGCACGCGGGCAGCACACAGAAGCCTCGCACTCAAGGCTTCTCACGCCTTCGCGTCCCGAATCGAGAAGACTGACTCCCCTACGGGGAACCCCGAATGGGGTATGGAACGTCCCTTACGGGGGACCGGCCGGAGGAGGTGGGGCTGCGATGGACCGAAGTCGACCTGGCAGTACCACCCGCTCTTCCGCTCGCCGAGTTCCGTAGCTCTTGTCGTAGCCGTAGTTCTCGCTCCGCTGGCTACCACCCTCACTCGCTTCGTGCCGCTCGCCGGTCGTCGCGCATCGGAAGAGCACTTCTTTCCCGTCTTGATCCCGATTGATCCGAATCGCCGATCAGAAGTCGCTGATCTCCCACCGGTCAGCCGTCGCCTGATCTGAATCAAGCGAAGCTGTCACCGCGACGGTGCGGTGCTCCCCGCTTTGTGGACGTGCCAAACATCCGCAGTCAAAACGTCCCCATTCCGGGTAGTTCCAACCGTCGTCGGCGGCCTTTCGTTGCGAAGGAGCCTGCTCATGTCGATGATCCACAACCTGCGTGCCGCGGTCCGCCCGTCCCGTCCCTCGCGTCTGTCGCTGCGCAAGGACGGGGGCGTCTACGACGCCACGCGTCCGGCGGAGGCGACGACGGCCGTCGTGGACTGTGCCGTCTACCGCGACGGCGCGCGCGTAACCTTCGAGCGCAACCTGACCCCGCACGAGGCGATCCGTCAGGTGCGCCGCGACGGCGGTTTCGTCTGGATCGGCCTGCACGAGCCGTCGGAGGCCGAATTCGCCGGTATCGCCGCCGAGTTCGGGCTGCACCCGCTGGCCGTGGAGGACGCGGTGCACGCGCACCAGCGGCCGAAGCTGGAGCGCTACGACGACACCCTCTTCACCGTCTTCAAGACCATCCACTACGTGGAGCACGACGAACTCACCGCCACCAGCGAGGTCGTGGAGTCCGGCGAGGTCATGTGCTTCACCGGGCGGGACTTCTTCATCACCGTCCGGCACGGCGGGCAGGGTTCCCTGCGGGCGCTGCGTCACCGGCTGCAGGACGACCCGGAGTTGCTCGCCAAGGGTCCGTCAGCCGTGCTGCACGCCATCGCCGACCACGTCGTCGACGGCTACGTGGCGGTCGCGGACGCCGTGCAGGACGACATCGACGAGGTGGAGACGGAGGTGTTCTCCCCCGGGCGCAAGGGCACGCCCCGGGGCACCGACGCCGGCCGGATCTACCAACTCAAGCGCGAGGTCATGGAGTTCAAGCGTGCGGTGCTGCCGCTGGTGCGGCCCATGCAGCTGCTGAGCGAGCGGCCGATGCGGCTGATCGACCCGGACATCCAGAAGTACTTCCGTGACGTGGCCGACCACCTCGCCCGCGTCCAGGAGCAGGTCGTCGGCTTCGACGAGCTCCTCAACTCGATTCTCCAGGCGAACCTGGCGCAGGCCTCCGTCGCGCAGAACGAGGACATGCGCAAGATCACGTCGTGGGCGGCCATCATCGCCGTACCGACGATGGTGTGCGGCGTCTACGGCATGAACTTCGACTACATGCCGGAGCTGAGGTGGAAGTTCGGGTACCCACTGGTCCTCGGCGTGACGGTCGCGCTCTGCCTCGGCATCCACCGCACGCTGAAGCGCAACGGGTGGCTCTAGCTCAGCGGGGCCCGAGGCCGCGGGGCCGGGGGCCAGGGCCGAGAGCCGAGGGCCGAGAGCCGAGGGTTTTCGGGAGGGCACGATTAGGCTGCCCCCCATGACCGCCGACTCGCTGACCGCCGACGCGCTGCTCGATCAGGCCCTCATCGAAGAGGCCACGAAGAAGTCCGGGCTCATCTGGGTGCGGGGTGAAGGGGTGCCGACGCCGCAGGGCCAGGGGCGGGCGCGGGGGCAGGGTGAGCCGTCGCGCGCGCTGTGGCACGTCTGGCACGAGGGTGCCGCGTGTGTGGTCGGTGACGGGCCCGGTGAGCAGCCGTTGCCGGGGCTGGCTGACGGGGGCTCGGCGGTGGTGACCGTCCGCAGCAAGGACAAGGGCGGCCGGCTGGTCAGCTGGGCCGCGAGCGTCGTCGAACTGGCCCCGGACTCCCCCGAGTGGGAGGCCGCCGTGGCCGAGCTCAAGGGCAAGCGCCTCAACGCCCCCGACGGCGAGGCGATGCCGGCCCGCTGGGCCCGCGAGTGCCGCGTGCTCCGCCTGCGGCCGACGGGTACGACGCTGCCGCTGCCCGACGACGACCTGGCGGAGCCACCGGTACCGACACCCGCGACGACGCGGCAGCCGATCCCGGCGGGGGTACCGCGGTTGCTCTTCGGCCGCCGCAAGCGGAAGTAGTCAGGGCCGGGTTTCTGATCGTGGGCCCAGCTGGGTTCGGCACCTCCGGAATGCGCGGTCGTGGCTGGTCACCGTCGCTGCGGAGAAGGAGAGCCGGCGGGGACTGACGGCCCGGCTGAGAAGAGCGACTCGGCGAAGAGGCGCGAACGGGCGGAACAGGGCCGTCGGACCCTGCGGCAGCGGATCCGGGGTGGGGTCCGGGGTCCGGGGTCCGGGGGTTACGACGTCGGTAGTTGTTTGCCGTAGTCGACGACCGACTTCTCGTCCGGTTCCTCCAGGGTGAAGTTCTTGCCCCAGTCGGTGAGGAGGATGGTGCCGGCGTCGCCCGCGCGGACGAGGCGGAGGGGGTAGGGGGTGCCTTCGAGGGAGACGTCGAGGGTGCCGCCGGAGCCCTGGTCGCCGGTGATGCGGATGGTGCGCGTGCCGGACTGCTCGTGGTGGCCGTCCGTGGACAGGGTGCCGTGCAGGGTGAGCAGGCTGTTGAGGAGGACGTCCTTGTCGGTGAAGCCGCTGAAGCGCTTGTAGGCGGGGTCCCCGGTCGGCACCTTCACATACATGCCGTCCAGCTTGTCCGCGGCGGCCGTCTCCGAATCGTCGTGCTCCTCGCCGTCCTTCCCGGAGTCCTGGTGGTCCCAGAAGTCCTTGTCGGCCTTGAGGAAGAGGTGCTCGTCGACCTTCAACAGCCGGAAGGTGGAGCCCTCGGACGTCACCGAACCCGTGCCGCCGTCCTCCTTCAGGCGCATGTCCAGCCTGTAGGTCTTGCCGTTGCTCACCACGGCCCCGGACAGCCGGACCGTGTCCGCCGTCGTGGCTGCCGCCTTGGTCGTGCTCTGGATCTTCGCCGGCTCCAGCTTGCCGACCCCGTTGGTGCCCTCGTCGGGATCCTCGCTGCACCCCGTGAGCCCCAGCCCGCTGACCACCAGGGTGCAGACGGCGCTCACCAGTGCGGCCCTTCGGGTACGGGGAATCACAGTCACAGGCGATGCACCTCTTCGTGGGGAGTCCAGGCGTACCGCAGAGTACCGGGGCTCCCGGCGCACCACGGAGCCAGTCCGTCCGCACCGCTCACCAGGGCATATCCGATCGGGACGGGCTAGCCTGAAGCCCTCCTCGGCGGACAATCCCCTCGTGACGGGAAGGAAAGGGGCGGCTCATGGCGGCGGTGGCGCCCCGGATCTTCGTCTCCCACTTCTCCGGCGTCGCCGTCTTCGACCCGAACGGCGACCAGGTGGGCCGCGTCCGCGATCTCGTCGCCATCCTGCGGGTGGGCCGGAAGCCACCGCGGCTGCTCGGACTGGTCGTCGAACTGTCCACGCGCCGCCGGATCTTCCTGCCCATGACCCGGGTCACCGGCATCGAGTCCGGCCAGGTCATCACCACCGGTGTCCTGAACGTACGCCGATTCGAACAACGGCCCACCGAGCGCCTCGTCGTCGGGGAACTGCTCGACCGCCGGGTACAGCTCGTGGAGACGGGCGAGGAGGTGACGGTCCTCGACATCTCGGTCCAACAGCTGCCGGCCCGCCGGGACTGGGAGATCGACCGGGTGTTCGTCCGCAAGGGCAAGGGCGGGGCCTTCCGGCGCCACAAGGGGGAAACGCTGACCGTGGAGTGGTCGGCGGTCACCGGGTTCTCGCTGGAGGAGCACGGGCAGGGCGCCGAGAACCTCCTCGCGACCTTCGAACAGCTCCGCGCCGCCGACCTGGCGAACGTGCTGCACCATCTCTCCCCCAAGCGCCGGGCCGAGGTCGCCGCCGCCCTCGACGACGACCGGCTCGCCGATGTCCTGGAGGAGCTCCCCGAGGACGACCAGATCGAGATCCTCGGCAAGCTCAAGGAGGAGCGGGCCGCCGACGTCCTGGAGGCCATGGACCCCGACGACGCCGCCGACCTGCTCGCCGAGCTGCCCGAGGACGAGCAGGAGCGGCTGCTGACGCTGATGCAGCCGGACGACGCGGCGGACGTACGGCGGCTCATGGCGTACGAGGAGAAGACCGCCGGCGGTCTGATGACCACCGAGCCGATCGTGCTGCGTCCGGACGCGACCGTCGCCGACGCGCTCGCCCGGGTCCGCAACGCCGACCTGTCCCCCGCGCTGGCGGCCCAGGTGTACGTGTGCCGGCCGCCGGACGAGACCCCGACCGGCAAGTACCTCGGCACGGTCCACTTCCAGCGGCTGCTGCGGGATCCGCCGTACACCCTGGTCAGCTCGATCCTCGACGACGATCTCCAGCCGCTGGACCCGGAGGCCGCGCTGCGTGCCGTCGCCGGGTTCTTCGCGACGTACGACATGGTCGCGGCGCCCGTGGTCGACGAGAGTGGGTCGCTGCTGGGCGCGGTGACCGTGGACGACGTGCTGGACCACATGCTGCCCGAGGACTGGCGGGAGACGGAGTTCCATCTGCACGAGGAGGACGGCGTCGCCACCGAGGACGAGGAGGCCGCCGATGGTTCCTGAGCGGGACGGGCGCGAAGGACGTGACCGGCGGCCCGGAAGGCGTGAGGGGCGTGACGGCCGGCCCGGAGGGCGGAACGTGGGACGTGAGCGGGCGCACGCCGGTTCGGGCGCGCGTGAGCGCACGTCGCCCTCCGGGGCGCCCCCGCGGGAGCGCACGCTCTCCGGGGCCACTGCCCGCCCGCGTATGCGTCTCGACCAGCCGCTGCCGCGCCGGGCCAAATTCCTGCCCGAGTGGGACCCGGAGGCCTTCGGACGGCTCTCGGAGCGGATCGCGCGGTTCCTGGGCACCGGCACGTTCCTCGTCTGGATGACCGTCGTCATCATCCTCTGGGTGGTCTGGAACGTCTCCGCCCCGCGCGACCTGCGGTTCGACAACTACCCCTTCATCTTCCTGACCCTGATGCTGTCCCTCCAGGCCTCGTACGCCGCCCCGCTGATCCTCCTCGCGCAGAACCGCCAGGACGACCGCGACCGGGTCAACCTCGAACAGGACCGCAAGCAGAACGAGCGCTCCATCGCCGACACCGAGTACCTGACCAGGGAGATCGCCGCGCTGCGCATCGGCCTCGGCGAGGTGACCACCCGCGACTGGCTGCGCTCCGAGCTCCATGACCTGGTCAGGGAGCTGCACGAGCACGACGGTGACGGACCGCGCGGGACGCGGACCGTATTCCCGCCGGAACACCCGCGCGGACGTGACAAGGGCGACCGCTGACGCGGCTCCCAGGGGCCACGCGCGTCGCCGTACCATCGTCCTTATGGCTACGGAAGACGCGGTGCGTGAAGCACTGTCGACGGTGAACGACCCCGAGATCAACCGCCCCATCACCGAACTCGGGATGGTCAAGTCGGTGGAGATCGGCGCGGACGGAGCGGTCGCGGTCGCCGTGTACCTGACGGTCTCCGGCTGTCCCATGCGCGACACGATCACCCAGCGCGTGACCGAGGCGGTCTCGAGGGTCGAGGGCGTCACCCGCGTCGACGTCGAACTCGACGTCATGAGTGACGAGCAGCGCAAGGAACTGGCGAACGCGCTGCGCGGCGGCCAGGCCGAGCGCGAGGTCCCGTTCGCCAAGCCGGGCTCCCTCACGCGCGTGTACGCCGTCGCCTCCGGCAAGGGTGGCGTCGGCAAGTCCTCGGTGACCGTGAACCTGGCCGCGGCCATGGCCGCCGACGGCCTCAAGGTGGGCGTCGTCGACGCCGACATCTACGGCCACTCCGTGCCCCGCATGCTGGGCGCCGACGGCCGTCCCACCCAGGTCGAGAACATGATCATGCCGCCGTCCGCGAACGGCGTGAAGGTCATCTCGATCGGCATGTTCACCCCGGGCAACGCCCCCGTGGTCTGGCGCGGCCCGATGCTCCACCGCGCCCTCCAGCAGTTCCTCGCGGACGTCTACTGGGGCGACCTGGACGTCCTCCTCCTCGACCTCCCGCCGGGCACGGGCGACATCGCCATCTCGGTGGCCCAGCTGGTCCCGAACGCCGAGATCCTCGTCGTGACGACACCTCAGCAGGCGGCGGCCGAGGTGGCCGAGCGTGCCGGCTCCATCGCCGTGCAGACCCACCAGAAGATCGTCGGCGTCGTCGAGAACATGTCGGGCCTCCCCTGCCCGCACTGCGACGAGATGGTCGATGTCTTCGGCACCGGCGGCGGCCAGAGCGTCGCCGACGGCCTCACCCGCACCACCGGCGCCACCGTCCCGGTCCTCGGCAGCATCCCCATCGACGTCCGCCTCCGCGAGGGCGGCGACGAGGGCCGCCCTGTCGTCCTCTCAGACCCCGACTCCCCCGCCGGCTCCGCCCTCCGTGCCATCGCAGGCAAGCTGGGCGGCCGTCAGAGGGGCCTGTCGGGCATGAGTCTGGGAATCACCCCGAGGAACAAGTTCTAGGGCGCCTACGGAGCCGAGGGGCACGCCCTGCTTTTCAGGGACGTCAGGGACGCGGGGAACTGCGCGACAAGCCACGACGCACCCGCAGCCCCAAGTCAACCCACGGCCCTACGGCGAAAAGGGGCACCGCGACCATACGAAGCGGTGCCCCTCAAACCACGCGCCAGGACTACTCGCCGTAAGACGCAATGTCCTTGATCATGGCGAACCCGAGCCCATACGCGCTCATCCCTCTCCCGTACGCCCCCACATGCACCCCCTCCGAGGTCGACCCAGCGAGCACCCACCCGAACTCGGACTCGCGGTAGTGGAACGGCGTAGGCACCCCGTCCACAGGCAAGGACAAGGTCGACCAGTCCGCCCCGGCGAGATCGTCCGCCAGAACCCACGCCGTCTCGGTCTGCTGGTCCAGCCAGTCGTCCCGCAGGGAGTGGTCCAACTGCCCCGGCCAGGTGAAGGACAGCAGCCCGACCCCGGCCAGCCACGCCGCCGAGGAGACCGACGTGGCCTCCAGGACGCCCGACCCGTCGGCGCTGCGACGCACGTCGTTCGCCGCGACGGTCACCACGACCGCGAACCGCTCCTTGACCTCGTCGTCCGCCCCGGCGGTGTACTCGTTGCGCACCGAGGGCTCGTCACCGTGTCCGATCGAACCGTGCTCGACGGCTCCTTCCGCCGACGTACCGACCTGCATCAGCCAGCGCGGCCCCGTGAAGGCCTCGTCGAGGCCGTACCACGGGAAGGGCGCCAGCAGATAGCCGTCGACCGTGCGTCGGGCGGAGGGGACCTGTTGTCCACCCTCCGCGGCCGACGCCTGCGCGCCTACCCGACTCGTCGTCTCCATGTGCCCGGACGCCTCCTAGCTCTCGACGGACCGGAGCGGCCCGCCCCCCACGGGCGTCGTCGCTCGCTCTCCTTACGGTCCGCACAACAACTGGGCAGCATAGCCACAGCTCTCCGAGCAGCAGGGAAAGCGCCCGGCGCGCAGGACGGCGTAAGGGCGGCTTCAGGCCGTACGAGGGTGCGTGACGGTATGAATCGCATCACGTACGGGGGCGCGGCGGCAGACGGGCGTACAGCGTGGAAGGGCAGGCCAGAGACGGTACGGGCGGTGAGCGGGCATACGGCGGCCGGGCGTACGGCTCAGGTGGCGTCCATGTCGTACGGCGGACGCTCTTCGATCTCGAGCTTCTTCTTCGTCATGTCGACGGAACCGCCGGTCGAACCCGAGGAACCACCGGAGGCGGAGTCCGTGGAGGACGAGGACGAGGACGACGAAGACGAAGACGAAGAATCAGACTCGCGGCCGTGGACCGCGTCCGTGAGCCCGGCCATCTCCTTCTTCAGGTCGAGGCCGTTGCGGATCTCCTTCAGCCCCAGGTCGTCGTTGTCCAGCTGCTTGCGGATGAACGCCTTGGGGTTGAGGTCCTCGAACTCGAAGTCCTTGAACTCCGGTCCGAGTTCGGTGCGGATGTCCGCCTTGGCGCTGTCCGAGAACTCACGGATCTTGCGGATGGTCCGCGTGATGTCCTGGATCACCTTCGGAAGCTTGTCCGGACCGAAGACGAGCACGGCGAGGACGACGAGCGTCACCACCTCGAGCGCACCTATGTCATTGAACACCTGAAGCTCCTTGCGATGTCCTCGGTCCCGATCCGCGGGCCTCGGCAGGTCTTCCGTGGTCCGGGCCGGATCCACGGTACCCGGCGATCCCGCCGATCCGGTACCGTCGGGCGGCTTCCGACCACGCCCGAACGACGGGTTTTCCCAGCTGTTTGCCTGGCAGGAGGGGGTGCGTGACCCCCTCCTGTGAAGTTGCTGTCAGTACGCGCCGCCGTCGCGGTCGCCGTCCGACGGTCAGTCGCCGCCGGACGACCCGAGAGTGAGGGTGACCGTCTGCTCCCTGCCGTTCCGAAGGAGGGTGAGCTCCAGCCGGTCGCCGGGCCGGTGGGCGCGGACCTTGACGATCAGTTCGTCGCCGGAGTGGACGCGCTGGCCGTCGACCTCGGTGATGACGTCACCCGAGCGGATGCCCGCCCGGTCGGCCGGGCCGCCCGAGGTCACCCCGGATCCGCCGTCGTCACCGATGCGGGCGCCGTCACCCGCGTAGTCCGTGTCGAGGGTGACCCCGATCACCGGGTGGGTGGCCTTGCCGGTGTTGATCAGCTCCTCAGCGACGCGCTTGCCCTGGTTGATGGGTATCGCGAAGCCGAGTCCGATCGAACCGGCCTGCCCGCCGTCCGACTCCGAGCCGCTGCCGGCCGAGCGGATGGCGCTGTTGATGCCGATCACCCGGGCCTTGCCGTCGAGGAGTGGGCCACCGGAGTTGCCGGGGTTTATCGGCGCGTCGGTCTGCAACGCGTCCACGTACGACACGTCGCTCACGTCTCCGCTCTCGCCGCCGGCCGTGATGGGCCGCTCCTTGGCGCTGATGATGCCGGAGGTGACGGTGTTGGCCAGGTCGAAGGGGGCGCCGATGGCGACGACGGGGTCGCCGACCTGGACCTCTTCCGAGTTGCCGAGGGGCAGCGGCTTGAGTCCGCCGACGCCGGACACCTTGACGACGGCCAGGTCGTAGCCGGTGTCCCGGCCGACGATGGTGGCCTTGGCGGTCTCACCACCGCTGAACGTCACGGATATGTCGCCGTTCGTGCCGGCGGGGTCGACGACGTGGTTGTTCGTGAGGATGTGGCCGCGCTCGTCGAGCACGAACCCGGTGCCGGTGCCCTGCGCGCTCGTCCCGCTCACATGCAGGGTCACCACACTCGGCAGCGCGCTGGCGGCGATCCCGGCGACGCTGTCGGGCGCCCGCCCCGTCACTCCGTCACTGGCCTGCGGCAGCTCGACCGCCCCGACTCCGCCGTTCCGCTCCAGATACGCGCCCACGGCCCCGCCGATGCCGCCGGCCACGACGGCGATCAGCAAGGCCCCGACCAGCAGAACCCTGACCCTCCGCCGACGCCGCCGCGCCGGGTCGTCCACCGCGGCCCCGTTCTGCTGCAACGACCCCGACCCGGCCCACGGGTCGTAGTTCTGCCAGGGCCCCTGCGGCGCGGCCTGGAGAGGCTGAGCGGGATCGGCGTAGGCAGCCGGCGCGGTCTGAGATCCGCCCGCGTGCGGGGGCGGCGCGAGCCGAGCCCCGCCCGCGTAGGGAGGAGGCACTGCCTGCGCCGAGTCCCCGAAGGGCGGGGGACCCGGCTGGGACGGATACGCGTAGGAGGCCCCTGGGGGCTGAGACGCATCGGGGTACGGCGCTGCGGCGGGCTGGGGCGCTTCCGGGAAGGGATTCACCGCAGGCTGGGGCGCCTCCGCGTACGAAGCCGCTGCGGGCTGGGCGGCCTCCGGATACGGAGCCGCACCGGGCCGAGGTGCGTCCGGGTGTAGGGCCGCCGCCGTGGGCTGAGGAGTGGTCGGCGGTACGGCGGTGCCGTGGGCGGGGGGCAACAGCGAGGGCGGGGGTGCCGCCGAGGTCACGTCGGTGTGCGTGGGAGCAGTCGCTGAGGGCGTCCCGGCGTGCGTCGGGGCAGTCGCTGAGGGCGCTCCGGCGTGCGTCGGGGCAGCCGCCGAAGCCGCCCCACTGTCTGTCGAGGCCCCCACCGAAGCCGACCCGTCGTGCGTCGGCGCCCCCACCGCCGCGGGCACGCCGTGCGCCGGTGTTCCCGCCTGGACGTTCGTGCCGTGCGCGGGAGTCGTCGCCGGATGCTGGACCGGCGGAGCGGGCGCCCAGGGGCCGGGCTCGCCGTACGGCGGGGTGCTGTAGGGATCCGGGTCGTGCAGCGGCTTGGGGCGCTCAGAGGGCGCTCCAGGGGCTCTCAGGGCACCCGGCTGGCCCAACGGTCGGGCGACTGCGGTGGCTGCCACGGCGGTGGCCGCGACACCGGCGGAGCCGGTCACGCCGGGCTCGCCGACCGAACTCGCCTCGGGTGCGGCGTCACGTCCCGCATGCGTCGCAGCCGGTCGCTCCAGTTCGAAGTCGCCGTCCGTGTCACCGTATGTGTCGAGGGGCGACACCGGGCCGGACCGGAGCGGTGCTTCGGCGGCCGGGCGGGCCAGTTCGAAGTCGGAGTCGGTCTCGGTCTCGGTGTCGGCCCCGCCGGGGGCTCGTGCCGTTGCCGGGCGTTCCAACTCGAAATCGCCCTCGAGATCTCCTTCGCGCACCGCGTCCGCGGGGACCCCGGTGGTTCCCGTCGGTCCGGCAGACCCCGTAGGCCCGGTGTGGTCCCCCGTCGTTCCGGCCCCCGCGCCGTGCGCTCGGGGTCGGCTCCACCAATTCGCCTTCGTGGGCTTCCCCTCGTTCATGTTCTCCCCACACCTAGGGCCTGTCCCAAGGACCGGCCCGCCGCCCACCGTTCGCCGAGTGCCGCGGGCCGGAACCGGCCCGAGCGGACACGGCCCACTCTGGATTCAACCAGGTTCACGGGCCGGTGCGCAGAACTCGGGGTCAGCGGAGGACGGGCGAGGTGGGTGTGGGAGACGAGGTGGCGTCGGGAGCCGTCAGCAGGCCCGGTCCCGTGAGTTCGGGTGCCGGGGACCAGTCGGTCAGCTGGAGCGGCGGTGCGGCGGTGAGCGGCCGTATGAGCGGAGACATGACGGCGACGCCGGCCAGCACGGGCGCGGTCAGCGGGTGTACCGCCTGACGGTCCTGGCCGGCCGGAGCGGGGACTCCGGGCAGCAGGGGTGCGGAAATCTCCGTCGGAGCGACGGGCACCTCGCCCATGGACTGCTGACCCTGCCCGAGCAGCGGCCCGACGGCTCCCCGGCGGCGCTGCGACTCGGAGGGCGGAACCGTGCCCGAAGCCTGGGTCCGCAACGGTGTGACATTGCTGCCGGAGCCGGAACCGCCCCGGGCGTCCGCCGTCTCGACGGGCATCCCGTTGGTCACGCCGCCGAGGGCGATCGCGGCCAGCGACACCGCCCCGGCCGCCACGAAGGCGAACCGCATACCGCGCGAGGCCGAACGCTCGGCCTCCTGCCGGCTCACGTCATGGATCCGAAAGCCACGGTCGCCCGTGATTCCTCTGTCGTCGGTGGCTCTTTCCTCCCGGTCCGGACGGCCGTCCGCGTCCCCGGAGAGGTCGCGTCCGCCGCCCAGGAAGCCCCGGTCGCCCAGGAAGCCGCGCCCGCTCAGGAAGCCCCGGTCACCGAGGAACCCACGGCCACCGAGCCCTCGGCCTTCCGACGGCGTCAGCGCGCCGCCGTGTGGTCCCGACGGGATATATCCGAAGGAGCCACCGCCGGGTCCGAAGACGCCGAAGTCGGCGAAGTCCCTGGAGTCGGCAGGGTCAGCGGGCAGGCTCGGCCCGCCAGCGGCCGCGCCCCCGAGTCTTCCTCCGAAGCCACCGGACAGCGGCGAGCCGCCGTCGGTGTCACCGCCCGCCGGGAGCATCTGGAGCCGGGCCAGGAAGCTCTCGGAGGGAGGCGGCGGGGCGGCCTCCGCGAAGACGTTCTTCAGGCGGCGCTGCTCGTCCGCCTCCGTCTTGCACTTCGCGCAGGTGGCGAGATGTGCCAGGACGCGGTCACGCGCCTCATGACCGAGCTCTCCGTCGACCAGGGCGGAGAGACGGTCTCCCAGGTGCTGCTCGGCAGGCGTAGGACGGGATCCACTCACGCGGTCGCGCCCCCTCCTCCCAGCACGGGCACCCGCGGCACCGTGAACCCGCGGCGCTGCTCGGCCCGGGCCTCCGGGGAGCGGTGCGCGAGGGCCTTGCGGAGCTGGGAGCGGCCGCGGTGGATCCGGGAGCGGACCGTGCCGAGCTTGACGCCCAGGGTCGCGGCGATCTCCTCGTACGACAGTCCTTCGATGTCGCAGAGGACGACGGCGGCGCGGAACTCGGGCGCCAGGGTGTCGAGGGCCTGCTGGACGTCGGCGTCGAAGTGCGCGTCGTTGAAGATCTGCTGCGGGGTGGGCTCGCGGCTGGGCAGGCGCTCGGCCGCGTCGTCCCCGAGAGCGTCGAAGCGGATGCGCTGCTTGCGCCGGACCATGTCCAGGAAGAGGTTGGTGGTGATGCGGTGCAGCCAGCCCTCGAAGGTGCCGGGCGTGTACGTCGACAGCGAGCGGAAGACGCGGACGAAGACTTCCTGCGTGAGGTCCTCGGCGTCGTGCTGGTTGCCGGTCAGACGGTAGGCGAGCCGGTAGACGCGGCCGCTGTGGGTGCTGACGATCTCCTCCCAGGTGGGCGGAGTCCACGCCTGCGCGTGCGCGTCCGTGGTGAAGGTCGCGGTCTGTACGACGGCGGCGTGGCTGTGGTCAGCGGTGTCGTTCACGGATTTCGGCCTACCCGCCGATCCGAGAAAGCGCCGAAGCACTCCTCCCCGATCCACAGGCGCAGCCGCACCTCCCCTGTCGGCTCTGGTGGTGTCCAGTGGAGCCCCTACCATAGCCACCTCGCCCGTTAGCTCCGGATAAGCGGTTTTATAAGAAATTGATGTGCGCCGATGTGGCTCATATGGCTGCTGCGGCTCATATGGCTTGGTCAGCACCTGCACCGATGCCCGCACCTGCTCGTCGGACCGATCCATCCCGTGCCCCCCGTCGCGGCCCCTGTCACTCACTCATCCCTTTAAACGACCGGTCCCATCAGCAGGTTCCCGACGGCAACGGATACAGTCACGCCCAGGCAACCACGGGGACATAAGGAGAGGGCCATTACCGGCAACCGGCTGACGAGCTGGGCGTTCGCCGACGCCTTTGTCGCCGAGGACGAGTCGCTGCGCTGGGCCCGCGACCGGGCCCGGGAGGCAGGGCTGCGCTCGGTGTCGCCCGGCACGGGCGCCGCGCTGCGGGTGCTCGCCGCCACCGTGGACGCGAAGGCGGTGGCGGAGATCGGGACCGGAACCGGTGTCTCCGGTATCCATCTGCTGCACGGCATGCGACCGGACGGGGTGCTGACCACCGTGGATCCGGAGCCGGAGCACCAGCAGTTCGCCCGGCAGGCGTTCCGCGCGGCCGGCTTCGCCAGCAACCGAGCGCGCTTCATCCCGGGCCACGCCCTGGACGTGCTGCCCCGGCTCGCCGACTCCGGGTACGACCTGGTCTTCTGCGACGGCGACCGGCTGGAGTGCCTCGACTACCTCGCTGAATCGTTGCGCCTGCTCAGGCCCGGTGGCCTCGTCGCCTTCGAGGGCGTCTTCGCCAGCGGCCGCACGGTGGATTCGAACCCCCAGCCGACCGAGGTCATACGCCTGCGGGAGCTGCTGCGCACGGTCCGGGAGAGTTCCGAGCTCGTACCGTCCCTGCTCCCGGTGGGCGACGGCCTGCTGTGCGCGGTCAAGCGCTGAGAGACTTTCCGAGGACCTGGCCGACCCCCGGTGCCCCCGGCCGCCCCGGGTACAACAGCGCCCCGGCACCGCCGAGTGCTGCGGTGCCGGGGCAACTGAAAGGGTATGGTCCTGCGCGCGTCAGCCGACGACCTTCTTGAGGGCATCTCCGAGGGCGTCGGCCTCGTCAGGGGTCAGCTCGACGACGAGCCGACCGCCGCCTTCGAGCGGAACGCGCATGACGATGCCCCGCCCCTCCTTGGTCACCTCGAGCGGGCCATCGCCCGTCCGCGGCTTCATGGCCGCCATGCTCGTACCCCTTCCTGAAACCAGCTCATCGCCAAAGCCGACGGCCCGGGAGGGCACGCGCGGGCCCACCTGGGGACACGCGACACCGGCATCGAACACATTGCTTCCAGGCCATTATCCCGCATCTCATGACCCGATGACCAACATCAGTCGGCATCGCTTGGGCAACGCGCGCGAGCAAAACCACCCAATTCGGCGATGTGACTGCGATACTGCGCCACCGCACGGTCCCGGGTCGGCGCTCGCCCATCGGTGATTCTTTGACGCAGGTCACACGTCCGGCCCCCGCCGTCACCCGTGATCTCCGCCATGCTGTGCTGTGACGCAGGGCGTACTGACCAGTACGTCGAAGCCGCGACACCGGAGGGGAAACCGCCATGGCCGACACCGTGCTTTACGAGGTGCACGACGGACTAGCGACGATCACGCTGAACCGCCCCGAGGCGATGAACGCGCTGAACATCGCGACCAAGGTGGCCCTGCGGGAGGCCGTGGAGGCCGCCGCCGGGGACGACGCCGTAAGGGCGGTGCTGCTGACCGCCGCCGGGGAGCGGGCGTTCTGTGTGGGCCAGGACCTCAAGGAGCACGTCGGGCTGCTGATCCAGGACAAGGAGACGGGCTCCCGGCAGACCATGTCCACCGTCCGCGAGCACTACAACCCCGTCGTGCAGGCCCTGACCGGCATGGCCAAGCCCGTCGTGGCGGGCGTGAACGGGGTGGCGGCCGGGGCCGGCTTCGGCTTCGCCCTCGCCGCGGACTTCCGTGTCGTCGCCGACACGGCCTCCTTCAACACGTCGTTCGCCGGGGTCGCGCTGACCGCCGACTCGGGGATCTCGTGGACCCTGCCGCGCGTGGTCGGCCCCGGGAGGGCCGCCGATCTGCTGCTCTTCCCGCGCAGCATCAGCGCGCAGGACGCGTACGAGCTGGGGATCGCGAACCGGGTCGTGCCGGCGGCGGCGCTGGCGTCGGAGGCGGCGAAGGTCGCTCGCGCGCTGGCCGAGGGGCCGACCGTGGCGTACGCGGCGCTGAAGGAGTCGCTGGCGTTCGGGCTCACGCATTCTCTGGAGGAGGCTCTGGAGAAGGAGGACGAGCTGCAGACGCGGGCGGGGTCTTCCGAGGATCACGGGATCGCCGTGCAGGCGTTCGTGAACAAGGAGAAGCCGAAGTATCTGGGTCGGTGATGGTTCGTGGGGAACCGCGGGCCGGATGTGGTCGACCGCACCCACGCGGCGGAGCCGCATATGTCACAGCCCAGCGCCCCTCAAGGGGCGCTTCTGGCGGCGCATGCCTCCAAGTGGTCGTTCACCAAACCGCAGGCCTGCATCAGCGCGTATGCCGTGGTCGGGCCGACGAAGCGGATGCCCCGCTTCTTGAGGGCCTTGGAGAGGGCCGTGGACTCGGGGGTGACGGCCGGGACGTCCGCGAGTGTCCTCGGCGCCGGGCGGGTCGCCGGGTCCGGGGCGTGGGACCAGATGAGTTCGTCCAGTTCGCCGGAGGTCCAGGCGGACAGCTCGCGCGCGTTGGCGATCGTCGCCTCGATCTTGGCCCGGTTGCGGATGATGCCGACGTCGGCGAGGAGGCGTTCCTGGTCGGCTTCCGTGAACGTGGCGACCGAGGCGATCTTGAAGTCGGCGAAGGCGGAGCGGAAGCCCTCGCGGCGGCGCAGGATGGTGATCCAGGAGAGACCGGACTGGAACGCCTCCAGGCAGAGCCGCTCGTACAGGGCGTCGTCGCCGTGGACCGGGCGGCCCCACTCCTCGTCGTGGTACGCGACGTAGTCCTCGGTGGACAGGGCCCAGGGGCAGCGCAGGGCGCCGTCGGGGCCGGCCAGGGCGGTGCCGTCGCTCACTGGTGGTCACCCTCCTCCGACTTGTGCAGCGAGGTGACGGGCGCCGGGCGGGCGCCCGCGAGCGCGGACTCCAGGTCGGCGATACGGGCGTCCCGCTCGGCGATCTCGGCGCTGAGCCGGCCGAGGGCGTCGTCCACGTCCACCATGCGGTAGCCGCGGACGGCGACCGGGAAACGGAGCGCCTCGACGTCCGCGCGGTTGACCGGGCGGTCCGCCGGCAGCGGGTCCTGGAGCCGCTCGCCCTCGGCCTCCGGCAGCACCGCGTTGTCGCCGCCGCCCACGACGGCGAGCGTCACCGCGGCGACCACCACGGCGAGCGCGACGACCAGGAACAAGAACATGAACATCGCTGGGTCCCCTCGAGTGTGTTCGGCTCCGATCGTGCCATGCGAGTCTGACAGTTAAGGTCGCAGGCGGTTGTGCAAGGCCGTCGATCGACGGGACGTACTGGGAGAGGTCACAGCGGATGCTCAGGCTGGGCAAGCGGGAATTCGGCCCGCACGAGCCGGTGATCATGGCGATCGTGAACCGGACCCCGGACTCGTTCTACGACCAGGGGGCCACCTTCCAGGACGAGCCGGCGCTCGCGCGCGTGGAGCGGGCGGTCGCCGAAGGCGCGGCCATCATCGACATCGGCGGGGTGAAGGCCGGGCCCGGGGAGGAAGTGACCGCGGCCGAGGAGGCGCGGCGGACCGTGGGGTTCGTCGCGGAGGTGCGGCGGCGGTTCCCCGATGTGGTCATCAGCGTCGACACCTGGCGGCACGAGGTCGGTGAGGCCGTGTGCGAGGCCGGGGCGGATCTGCTCAACGACGCGTGGGGTGGGGTCGATCCTCGGCTCGCGGAGGTCGCGGCCCGGTATCGGGTGGGGCTGGTGTGTACGCACGCGGGTGGGGCGGAGCCTCGTACGCGGCCGCATCGGGTCGAGTACGACGATGTCATGGCCGACATTCTTCGGGTGACCGTGGGGCTGGCGGAGCGGGCGGTGTCTCTGGGGGTGCCTCGGGAGTCCGTGATGATCGATCCGGGGCATGACTTCGGGAAGAACACGCGGCACAGTCTGGAGGCGACTCGGCGGCTCGGGGAGATGGTCGCCACGGGGTGGCCGGTGTTGGTGTCGTTGTCCAACAAGGACTTTGTGGGGGAGACGTTGGACAGACCCGTGAGGGAGCGGGTGGTGGGGACGCTGGCGACCACTGCGGTGTCCGCGTGGCTGGGGGCTCAGGTGTATCGGGTGCACGAGGTCGCGGAGACTCGGCAGGTGTTGGAGATGGTGGGGGCGATCGCGGGGTATCGGGCGCCTGCTGTTGCTCGGCGGGGGCTTGCCTAGTTTTTCTCGCCCCCGCCGCCCCTATCCGTCCCATCCTCAAGGGGCCGCGCCCCTTTGACCCTGCCCGTGCGGGTTCGTGGGGGTTGATCGCGCAGTTCCCCGCGCCCCTAAAAGCAAAAGCAAAAGCAGGGGCGCGGGGGGAACCCGGGAGTTACCTGCCCGCCTCCTTCGAGACCAGGGCTACTGCCTCGTCCACGTCGTCCGTCACGTGGAACAGGGACAGGTCTTTTTCCGCGGCCTTGCCCTCGGCGATGAGGGTGTTGGTGAGCCAGTCGACGAGGCCGCCCCAGTAGGACTCGCCGAAGAGGACGATGGGGAAGCGGGTGACCTTCTGGGTCTGGACGAGGGTGAGGGCCTCGAAGAGTTCGTCGAGGGTGCCGAGGCCGCCGGGCAGGACCACGAAGCCCTGGGCGTACTTGACGAACATCATCTTCCGGACGAAGAAGTAGCGGAAGTTGAGGCCGATGTCGACGTAGGGGTTGAGGCCCTGTTCGAAGGGCAGTTCGATGCCGAGGCCGACGGAGGTGCCGCCCGCTTCGAGGGCGCCCTTGTTGGCCGCCTCCATCGCGCCCGGGCCGCCGCCGGTGATGACGGCGAAGCCGGCCTCCACCAGGCCGCGGCCGAGCCGGACGCCCGCCTCGTACTCCGGTGACTCGGCCGGCGTGCGGGCCGAGCCGAAGACGCTGATCGCGGGCGGAAGTTCGGCGAGCGTGCCGAAGCCCTCGATGAACTCGGACTGGATGCGCAGGACCCGCCACGGGTCCGTGTGGACCCAGTCCGAAGGGCCGCCCGCGTCCAGCAGTCGCTGGTCCGTCGTGCTCGCCTGAACCTGGCCACGTCTGCGCAGCACCGGCCCCAGCCGCTGCTCCTCCGGTGGCTGCTTCTTTCCCTCGGGGTTGCCGGTCGCCATGTCCGCTCCCTCCGCCGTGCTGGTGGTTCACCTCAGCGTAGATCCATACGGGTTACGGACGGGGGACGTGAGCGTGTCCGCCACGAGATCCGCCACCCGGGACACTTCACGCCGTCAGCCAGGACCTCAGGCGTTCCTCGCCCGTCAGGATCTTCGCCGGGTCCACCCGTTCGTCGCGCCGGTGTGCCAAGTGCGGGTTGCCGGGGCCGTAGTTGACGGCCGGGACACCGAGGGCGCTGAAGCGGGAGACGTCCGTCCAGCCGTACTTGGGCTGGGCGGTGCCGCCGACCGCTTCGATGAAGGCCGCGGCCGCCGGGTGGGACAGGCCGGGCAGCGCGCCGGGGCTGTGGTCGTCGACGACGAACTCCTCGACCCCGCAGTCGGCGAAGACCTCGCGGACGTGGGCGATGGCCTCCTCCTCCGTACGGTCGGGCGCGTAGCGGAAGTTGACCGTCACCACGCACGCGTCGGGGATGACGTTGCCGGCGACGCCGCCCGAGATGCCGACCGCGTTCAGGCCCTCCCGGTACTCCAGGCCGTCGATCACCGGGTAACGCGGCTCGTACGACGCCAGCCTGGCCAGGATCGGGGCCGCCGCGTGGATGGCGTTGGAGCCCATCCAGCCGCGGGCGGAGTGGGCGCGCTCGCCCTTGGTCGTCAGCAGGACCCGCAGGGTGCCCTGGCAGCCGCCCTCGACCTCGCCGTTCGTGGGCTCCAGGAGGACCGCGAAGTCGCCCTCCAGCCACTCGGGGTGGGCCTCGGAGACGTGCTTCAGGCCGTTCAGGTCCGCGGCGACCTCCTCGTTGTCGTAGAAGACGAAGGTCAGGTCACGGTTGGGGGCCGGCACCGTGGCCGCGATGCGCAGCTGGACCGCGACGCCGGACTTCATGTCACAGGTGCCGCAGCCCCACAGGACGCCGTCCTCGTCGAGACGGGAGGGGACGTTGTCCGCGATGGGGACGGTGTCGATGTGGCCGGCCAGGATCACGCGCTGCGCCCGGCCCAGGTTCGTGCGGGCGACGACGTTGTTGCCGTACCGGTCGACGGTGAGGTGCGGCAGGGCACGCAGGGCGGTCTCGATCGCGTCCGCGAGCGGCTTCTCGGTGCCGCTCTCGGACGGGAAGTCGACGAGCCGGGCGGTGAGCAGCGCGGCGTCCAGCGTGAGGTCAATGGGGGTCTCGGCCATGTCCCCGACCCTAACGCGCCGCCGGGGCGGAGCCGCCCGGCGAGTGGATCCGGTCACTCCCGCCTCACTGTTCACATCACTGTTCACAACTCCTGCACGAGGACCATTACTCTCCAGTACCTTGGACCGCGTGTCAGAGCCGTACCCCTTCCCCCCAGGTCCCCGCCCCCGCCGTCGCGGCCGTCGCGTGCTGCAGTTCATGGCGGCTCTCGTCGTGCTCGCCGCGATCGGGGCGTATCTCACCGTGCAGTATCTGACCGGGGGGAACGGCACGCCGCGCTGCGTGGTCGTGTCCGGGGCTGACGACGGGGCGTCGTACGAGTTCACGCCCGAGCAGGCGGCTAACGCGGCGACGATCTCGGCGGTCGGCACCTCGCGCGAGCTGCCCGAGCGGGCCGTGACGATCGCGCTGGCGACCGCGCTCCAGGAGTCGGGCCTGCGCAACATCGCGCACGGCGACCGGGACTCCCTCGGGCTCTTCCAGCAGCGGCCGTCGCAGGGCTGGGGCACCGAGCAGCAGATCCAGGACCCGGTGTACGCGGCGGGCGAGTTCTACGAGCACCTCGTCAAGGTCGACGACTACGAGCAGCTGCCGCTGACGGTCGCCGCCCAGCGGGTGCAGCGCAGCGGCTACCCGGAGGCGTACGCCAAGCACGAGCCCGACGCCACGCTGCTCGCCGCCGCGCTGACCGGGCGGGCGGCGGCCACGCTGACCTGCGAGGGGCGCCGGGACCCGATCGGCACCGGCACCGCCTACGCGGGCGGCCCGGACGCCGTGCGCGGCGCGCTCGCGAGGGACTTCGGGGACGACGCGTTCGAGGCGGCCGCGGCGGTGGTGGACTCCGAGGGCGGCGCCTCCGCCCAGGCGAGCCCGTCGCCCGGTCCGAGTGTCTCCCCCGCCGCCGGGACCGTCATCATCCCCCTCGCGGACGCCGGGGACGCCGGGGACGCCGCGGAGATCCGGCAGCGCGGCTGGGAGCTGGCGCACTGGGCCGTGGCCAACTCCTCCCGCCTGGGCGTCGAGCGCGTCACGTACGCGGGCCGGGAGTGGGTCGCCGAAGGCCGGGCCGGTGCGTGGCGCAAGGCCGAGAGCACGGCGGGCGACGCGGCGGGCTCCACCGCCGAGGTCCGAATCGTCACTGGACAGTAGGCCTCACGGCTCACCCGTGCGGGGTATGTACGGCGCGGCGCGTGGACGGGGTGCGCAGGTTTTCGGCTGCTCACCCCCGCATCGCGGAACTCCTTGGGAACAAAGAGCCGTAAGGATTCAGCAGACTTTCGGACCGGGCGACGTTTGTCCGATTAGATCCGTATTTGATAATGCGACGCATTGCGAACTCTTTACGTCGGGTCGCCGCAACCTTCAGGGGCTTCGAGCGGTAGTCACTGCGTCCGAGCCCGGGACGATCAACTCCCGGGCGCGGTCGGACACTTCAACGTTCTCTTCCGTCAAAGGAGCACCATGTCCCTCCCCCTGACCCGCCGGATCGCCCGTGCCGCGCTGCTGACCGCAGCGGGAGCGGCCTCCGTGGTCGGTGCGGCCGGCTCCGCGAGTGCGGCACCCGAACTCCCGGCCACCCCGAACCTCGGCGGCCTGTCCGCCGTGGACGGGGCGAACGCCGGTAACACCGTGGACGGCGCGACGCAGAACGTCACCGGGGTCGCGAGCGACGCCGGTGGCAAGGCGGCCAAGCAGACCCTGCCGACCGTGAGCAAGACCGGCGGGAAGGCCGTCAGGACGACGACGCCCGTCGCGCAGAAGGCCGCCGGCGAGACCGCCGGCTCCGCGGGCACCGTTCTGGGTGACACGACCAAGACGGCCACGAAGGGTGGGCTGCCCACCGGGCAGCTGCCGGTGCAGAGCCCGCTCGGCTGACCTTCCGTACGCCGAAGGGGCCCGGGGAG